>JAAYZO010000853.1 GCA_012514865.1 Lentisphaerota bacterium
CAGATCGTAGCCGGGGGTCGCGCGCAGCCCGACCCCCGGAAACGCGGATTGCACGCCATGCACCCTGGAGGGGTGCCAGAACCGGACTTTCAAACAGCGCTGAGCGACGGGCGATACGCCTGGAAGCCCCGTCCCGCGGCGGTACGTTACCCGGCTGTCCTGACCGGCCTCGGCCGGTCGGGGTGAGGGGGCCGCCACGGGCACGGCGGCTGGAGGGGCTCACGGTGTGCTTCGGCAGGGTCCGCAGGCGGGCGCCCTGATCTGGATTGTCTCGATGCTTAGGCTCTCACAGCGCCTGCGGGCGCATCTCGATGGCGACGGCGGTGTGCGCCAGATCCTGTCGATCGCCGTGCCGATGTTCATCAGCCAGGCGGCCGACACTCTCATGATGTTCGCCAGCCGGTTCTTCCTGGCGCGCGTCGGCCAGGAGCACATGGCCGCGGCTCTCAGCGGCGGCATCACCGCCTTCATGTGCTTCACCTTCTTCATTGGCGTCATCGGCTATGGCAATGCCCTGGTGGCGCAGTACCTCGGCAGCGGCCAGCGTCAGACCTGCGGCCTGGCGGCGGCCCAGGGCGTCTTCCTGGCGGTGCTCAGCTACCCGGTGATCCTGCTGGTCAGCCCGGCCGGGCTCTGGCTCATGCGCAGCTCGGGCCACGAGCCGGTGCAGCGCGCCCTCGAGGCCGAGTACTACCGCATCCTCATCCTCTTCGCCGTCTTCCCGCTCCTGCGCGCCGCCTTCGGCAGCTTCTTCTCCGGCATTGGCCGCACCCGCGTCGTCATGCTGGCCAACGGCATCGGCATGGCGGTGAACATCCTCCTCAACTACGTCCTGGTTCTGGGCTCGTGGGGCTTCCCGGCCCTCGGCCTGCGCGGCGCCGCCATCGGCTCCATCGCGGCCAGCATGATCAGCGTCGGCATCCTCGCGGCCGCCTACCTCTCGCAGGCCTTCCGCCACGACTACGGCACCCTCGCCGGACTGCGCTGGAACCGTGACGTCTTCCTCCAACTCCTGCGCTTCGGGCTGCCCTCCGGATTGGAGCTCTTCCTCAATGTCACCGCCTTCACCCTGTTCGTGCAGTTCATGCACTCGTACGGCCGCGATGTCGCCGCGGCGGTGACCATCACCTTCAACTGGGACCTGGTCGCCTTCTCGCCCCTGCTCGGGATGAGTGTCGCGACGATGAGCCTGGTCGGCCGCTACATGGGGGCGCGCCGCCCCGACCTGGCGGAGCGCTCGGCCTACTCGGGCATGAAGGCATCGCTGTGGTACACGACGATCATCTTCGTCCTCTTCCTGGCCGTGCCCGAGGCCCTGGCGGGCCTCTTCACTCCCGGCGGCGCCGGCGCCCACGTCGACGCCATCATGTCGCAGGCGGTCTTCATGATCCGCCTGGCCAGCATCTACCTGCTCTCCGATGCCGTCCTGCTCGTCTTCGGCGGCGCCCTCCGCGGCGCCGGCGACACGCGCTGGGCCATGGTAACCTCGGTGACCTGCAACTGGGTCCTCACCATCGCCTGCTGGGTGCTCATCCGCGTCGTCAAGGCCAGCCCCGAGGTCGCCTGGATCGTCTTCGTCGGCATGATCACCGTCACCGGCGGCATCTTCCTGGCGCGCTTCCGCGGCGGCCGCTGGAAGGCCCTGCGCGTCCTCGACGCGCCCGCCGTCGCCCCGACACACTGAAAACGCCGCCCGGTCACGCGACCGGACGGCGTTGGAGGGTCTGGCGGGGGCTCAGCCTGACCTGTTCACGCGCCGCGTGGCGGCTCGCGAACAGGTCACCCTTCGGGCTTCGACGCGAGGCACTTGCGGCCTCTTGCTCAGGGCTGACCCTGAGCAGACGGCGCGACGCGCGTCGGAACCTGAGCCGCGGTCCAGTGCGGCGCAAGTGGATTATTCGCGAAACATCGTTGCTTCGCGGACAATCCAGGTCAGCGTCAGACGCCGCCGAGCCTGTCGGCGGTCACCGCTCTTACTGGTTCCACTCGCCGAACAGCGCCCACGGCGGATGGCCCAGGCCGTAGCCCGTGTTCGGCGCGGCCCAGCCATGGCCGATCGGGCCCAGCTCGAATCGCGTCCAGGCGACGTGGCCGTCGGCGAAGGCGATGTTGCCGCCGTCGTTGTGGTCCCAGCGCATGCAGTAGTACTGCCCGCTGAGGATGTAGATATTGCCGCCGCCGGCGCCCTTCTCCGAGATCATCAGGCAGACGCTCGGACGCCGTACGATCGACTGCTTGATCGGCTTGCTGAACATCGTCCCGGCGGGGCTGTTCGCATCACCCGCCGGCATGCCATAGGCGGAGCCGTAGCACGAATAGGTCGAACTCGGGCAGCGGAAGATCTCGGTGTTGTTGACGTAGGTGTAGATGGCGCCGGGCCAGGATGGGTACCAGTTGCCTTCGGAGTGCTTCATGAACCACGGCTCCGAGGGCACCGGCGCCGTGGTCATCGGCACGGGATAGGTCGGCCGCATGTCCTGCCCCGGGAACCATTCCGCGTTGCCGTCGGCGTACATGATGCACCCGAGAGCGAGCTGCTTCAGGTTGTTCACGCAGGAGACCGCCCGGGCCTTCTCGCGCGCCTTGCTCAGGGCCGGCAGGAGCATCGCCGCCAGGATGGCGATGATCGCGATCACCACCAGGAGCTCGATCAGGGTGAACCGGCGACGAGGACGCCGTGCAGAGGCGCCGGCGGCCGCGGTCGTCATGAGGGTGATTCCGGGCAAGAGTCCCATCGGTCTGTCTCCCTGTGCACTCAGCAACCGGCGGCCCTGCGATGCCGCCTGAATGCGCTTACATACACCCGGAAGACGTCGCTTTCCAGTGCCCGCTGCAACGCTACAGGGCTGTTCGAAGATCGCGTCAGCGTTCTCTCGGTCACCCTGGAGGGGTGCAAGATCGTAGCCGGGGGTCGCGCGGAGTACGACCCCCCGGAACCGCCGATGGCACGCCATGCACCCTGGAGGGGTGCCGGAACCGGACTTTCGAGCAGCCCTGGCAACGCTACGGGGACAGTCGCCGGACCCCTTCACGCGCCGCATGGCGGCTTGTGAAGCCGTAGGCGGCGCGATGGGCTTCGCGTAGGATCCGGGCCGGAAAGCAACCGGGGGTCAGGTACACCCCGACCCCCGGAACGACAGACCGATGGAACACAGCCCCCCGACGCGGCGCCGGAACCGGACGGCGGCACGACGCCCGGTGGGGCCCTACTTGTTCCACTCGCCGAACAGCGCCCACGGCGGGTGACCGAGGCCGTAGCCCGTGTTGGGTGCGGTCCAGCCATGGCCGATCGGGCCCATCTCCAGACGCGACCAGGCGACATGACCGTCAGCGAAGGCGATGTTGGCGCCGTCGTTGTGGTCCCAGCGCATGCAGTAGTACTGCGTGCTGAGGATGTACAGCTCGCCGCCGCCGTTGCCCTTCTCCGAGATCATCAGACAGGCGCTCGGACGGGTGATCGTCGCCTGCTTCCGCGGCGCCGGAAAGATGGTCCCGGCCGTGCTGGCGACATCCCCGGTCGGCATGCCGTAGGCGATGAGGTAGCAGTTGTACGTCGAACTCGGGCAGAGGTACGTTTCCGGCGACTTCACATACTGGTAGATGCGTGCCGGCCAACTGTCCCAGTAGCCGTAGCTGGAGTGGTAGCAGAACCCCGACGGGGCACCCCCCGCGATCTCCGTCGACGAGACGTTGCCGTGTTTCACACCCGGGAGGACCTCGCGGTTGTCATCGCCATACATCAGGCTGGCCAGAGCAAGCTGCTTCAGGTTGTTCGTGCAGGAGACGGCCCGCGCCTTCTCGCGCGCCTTACTCAGGGCCGGCAGGAGCATCGCCGCCAGGATGGCGATGATCGCGATCACCACCAGAAGTTCAATCAGGGTGAACGCTCGCGTCTTCAGAGGCCTC
>JAAYZO010000854.1 GCA_012514865.1 Lentisphaerota bacterium
GCCACGTATGGATCGAGAGCTTTGCCGACAAGTCTTCGAGGATCTGGTGGCGCGGACGCGCGAGCAGCTCGAGCACAGCCCCGCCTGTCACGACTGGGACCACACCCTGCGCGTGCTGCACAACGCGCGTCACCTCTGCCGGGTCGAGGGCGCGGATGACCTGGTGGTCGACTACGCGGCAGTGCTGCACGACATCGGCCGTCCGGCCGAACTTGCCGACCAGGGCGCGACCTGTCACGCCGGCTACGGCGCCGAGCTGGTCCTGGAGTGGCTCCCGGCCCTGGGCATCCGCGACCGCGCCTTCGTCGAGCACGTGGCGGCCTGCGTGCGCACGCATCGTTACCGCAACCGCACCGCGGACCTGCCCGCCACGCTCGAGGCACGCCTGGTGTTCGATGCCGACAAGCTCGACAGCATCGGCGCCATCGGCATCGGCCGGTCGTTCCACTTCGCCGGCCGCATCGGCGCCCGCGTCCACAACCGCGCCGAGGCAGCCGAGGCGTCGGCCAGCTACAGCCGCGAGGACAGCGCCTACCGCGAGTACCTGGTCAAGCTCCGCCATATCAAGGACCGCATGCTGACCGCCGAGGGCCGCCGCATGGCCTTGGCACGGCACCAGTTCATGGTCGCGTTCTTCGCGCAGATCGAGCGCGAGGTCAGCGGCGACGACTTCGCCTGAAGCCCGACGGCGCGCCTCAGCGGCTTCGGCGCAGGTCGGCCTCGCGCACGAGGAGTTCGCCGCGGAACTGCCCGCGCAGGACCCACCGTACCGTGCCGTCCGCATCGAGGCCGGGGGCCGGGGCGCTCCGCCGGCAGGCTTTCCACCGTTCCTTGGAGAGCTTGCCCAAGGGGCAGTGCACGAGGGCGCGGTCGATGCCATCGGGACCGCGCTGCAGGAGAGCGATCTCGGCGTGGCCTTCGAACGTGTCGCCCTGCCGGCAGCTCGCGACGACTTGGAAGCGCATGCCGGTCGCCGCCTGGACCGGCCGCGACTCGAGCTGCAGCGGCAGGGGCACCTCAGACCACAGGCTGAACAGCACCGGCCCGGACGGAGCGGCGGCGCGCACGACGACCCGTTGACGGTCGGGGTCGCTGAGGCGCAGGCTCCAGTCCGCCAGGGGCGCCTTGCGCGTGACGGCGCCGGCCGGGCCGGGCGCGGGCAGACAGCCGTCGCCGCAGGACGGTGCCGGCAGGGCCGCGGCATGGGCGGCAGGGAGCACCAGGTCGGCCGGGCGCAGGTGCTGCCAGGCCAGCCCGGCCGACAGCAGGAGTACGACCAGGAGCGCCAGGAGCACCGCGGCGCCGCGACGCCAGCGCCGCACGGCGCGCACGGCCCGGTCGAGGTCGGCCTCGGCTACCGGGCGGTCGCGGACCTGCTCGCGACTGAGCGGGTGGAAGTCGAGGACCTCGCGCAGGGGGGCCGGCTGGCCGCGGTCGGCGAGCTTCAGGTAGTGCGGCAGCGGCGTCGGCGCGGCGGTGCGGCGGAGGGCCTGCCGGCAGGTCTCGAGGTCGAAGGGGACCTGCCGGAAGAAGACATCGCCGGCGGCGTCATCGAAGAGGCAATACGACGCCGTGGCGCTGCCATCGCGGGGCAGTCCGACCGAGCCGACGTTGACGATGTAGCGCTTGCCCTCTTCGCAGCCGAAATCCTGCGGGCTGAGCCAGTGCGGCCGGCCGCTGCGGCCAAGGACGAAGAGCCCGGGGACATGGCTGTGGCCGATGAAGAGGAAGACCTCGGCGGTGGCCTGCCAGGCCTCCAGGGCGTGTTCGTCCTCGAGGACGTAGCCGAAGGCGGCCGGGCTGGCGGGGTTGCCATGGCAGCAGCGGAAGCGCGGTCCGCGCAGGACGTAGGGCAGGCCCTTGAAGAAGGCGGCGGCCTTGGCGTTGAGCTGGCGGCCGGTCCAGGCGATCATCTGCCGCGCTGCCGGGTTGAAGACGGCTGGGTCGAGCTGGCGGGCGATCACGGCGTCGTGGTTACCGAGGACGAAGTGGTCGATGCGGGCGTAGGCCACCTGCAGGACCTCGGCGGGCTCGGGGCCGTACCCGACCAGATCGCCGAGGCTGATGACGCGCTCGGCGCCACGGCCGCGGGCATCGGCCAGAACCGCGTTCAACGCCGGCAGATTGGCGTGGACGTCGGACAGGATCGCCAGTTTCACCGCGCCTCCCTTGCGACCGGTTCCGGCCTCGCGGCCCGCCCCGGACGCCACGCGGCGACACGGCATGGCACGCTCCCGCAACAATGGCGGGCGGCGCCGCGGTGTCGCAGGCCCCTCGACCCTCCTGACCTGCCCTGCTCAGGCGCCGCACAGCGGCCCGTGAACAGGGCAGGCTAAGGCAGTCACGGCCGGCCGGGGCGCTCCCTCGCCTCCCGGCAGGCACCCTCAGGTCAAATGTGGTCCGCGTCGGTCAGCTCGCGTTCGAGCGAGTCGGCCTCGGTGGCGATGGCCACGACCATCTCGCGGGCGAGCTTGGCGGTCAGGCGTTTCGAGGGCACGGCCTCGCGCATGACGACCTTCTCGACGCCCTGGTCGTCCTTCTCGACATAGAATCTGCCGCAGCGGACGGTGACATTGCGGCGGTTGATGCTCTCGAGGCTGCCTTCCTTGAGAGGGCCGCACTCGGTGTAGATGGTGGTCATCGCCCGTCCCGCCGCGTCGATCTCGCCGAAGGTCACCGCCACCTGCTGTTTGCGGCCGCCCTCGACCGGCAGTCTCAGGTAGAGGTAGCCCTCAGGTTCCCAGGTGATCTCGGTGGCGACTTTGCCGAGGGCCTCGCGGAAGAGGTGGCAGCCATCGGGCTCGCCGTCGACGCCGACGGCGGCGGTGCCGTCGGGCTCCTGGTTGCGTCGGCGGTAGGCCTCGACGTCCTTGAGGGCCGCCTCCCATTCGTCCGGGAAGTCGCCGATGGCGAGGCCGGTGATGGCCTCGAGGGCCTGAACGGCACTGCCACGCAGGCCGCTGTGAGTCTTGACCACGTCGAGGAGGGCCGCACTGGCCGGCTCGTAGGCCCAGGCGCGCATCAGGGTGATGGCGGACCAGCGCAGGTTCTCGGGCTGGTTGCGGTCCGCGATCAGGGGCAACAGCCGCGGCGCCGCCGCGTCCGGACCGAGACGCTGGAGCTCCTGGCGGGCCTTGGCGCGAGTGCGGAAGTTGCCCAGTTGCGCAATGCAGTGCGCCACGTCGTCCCGGTCAGGCATCGTCGCAGTCTCCCTTCTGACAGCCGTCACTCACGGCCGCACCGCGCCGGCCATGAGCGGCGCAACCATCGCCTACAGTACTGCGGCAAGGCGCGGTTTGTCCAGTAGCACCGGCGTCGCCGTGGCAGGGCCGCTGCAGAGGCCGCTTCCGGCAACCCTTCCGGGTGCATGGCTCAGCGTTCCGTGGCACCGGGGTGCGCGCTGCGTGCGGGCCCCGGCGATTGGCGAGGTCGGGCGGAATCGGTCGATGCCTTTCGAGACCTGTCGAGACCTATCGATGCCCATCGGAACCGGGCCAGACCGGGCGAAACCGGGCGAGATCCGGCGGGGGTCGTGCGCTTCCTGGCGCGTGTGCCCGCCGCTGCCGTCAGCGCCGCGCCGGGCGGCCGGTGCGTTCCGGCGGCGGTGCTGTCTGGCCGGGCTCGACCGGGCGGACCGGCACGAAGGGCGAGCCGTCGTCGCCGGGACCGCCCTTGGCGCCGCGCGGCCGGATCGTCAGGATGCCCTGGCTGACATCGCGGAACTGGATGACCTGTCCGGGGCCCTCCATGGCAGCGCTGGCGGCCAGGCCGGGGGTGAGGAAGCCGGTGCTGTCGGCGGGTCGGGCCCGCGCCGCGGCCAGGGTGCGTTCCACGGCCAGGTCGGCCGGGAACTCGTTCAGGCCGCGGCGCTGCAGCTCGCCGGACAGCGCCAGCAGGCTGAGGACCTGCGTGGCCTGGCCGCGCAGGTCGATGCCGATGTCGAGGACGTGGTCGCGGAAGAGCCCGAGGTAGTCGGCCGGCGTCGCCAGGTAGAGGACCTCCGCCGGGGTCAGGCGCGACTGCAGTTGGAAGAGCACATAGGGCCGCACCTCGGCCAGCAGGGCGTCGGCAGCTTCGGCACGGCCGCGGTCGTGAAGGAGGCGCGCCGCCACGGCCAGGAGGCGGCTGCGGTCGGCGGTGGCACAGGCCGACAGCTCGCCGGCGACGGCGCCATAGCCGTCGGGGAAGGCGACATCGCGGCTCTGGTCCAGCAGGGCCGCCAGGGCCAGGCGTTCGGCACTGGCGACGAGGGCCTCATTGCGAGTGAAGGTGAACAGCCGGTCGAGGCCCTCGAGGAGCCAGACATCGCGGGGCAGGTCGTCCATCTCCGCCGGCTCCAGGCGGTGCTGCTGGAGGCCCTCGGCGACGGCCTGGGCATGCTCGAGGAAGGCCTCGCGGGCGGCGCTGCCGTAGAGCGACGCCAGCGCCAGCAGGACTGCCCCCGAGGCCTCGCCGCCGAGTTCGGGGCAGAGGTCGAGCGAGGGGAACTCGCGGGCGCTGACGACGGTGCCGCCCGGCTGCAGTTGCAGGATGAGGTGCTGGGCCAGGAGCGCCAGGACCGGGTGGAAGGCCTCGCTGCGCAGGGCTTCGCTGAGTTCGCACAGGGCCACCACGGCGAGGGCGTTGGTCAGGGTCGAGGTGATCTGTGCCTGAGCGACGACGCCGTGGGTGCCGGCGATGTCCTGCATCTCGGGCAGGCAGCCGGCGACCGGGGCGCGGCCGTAGCGCCGCACGGCCGCGACGAGGCGTGGCGCGACGCGTTCGGCGGCCTTGAGGTAGCCGGCCTCGCCGGTGGCCTGGTGGAGCCGCACCAGGGCCAGGAGCGCCAGGGCGTAGTCGCGCGGCATGGCGCCCTGCGTCTTGCCCAGCTCCCACTCCGGGAGCGCCGAGGCGAAGAGGCCGGTCGGGCCGCACATGCCCAGGAGCCGCTCGCCGACCTCGAGGGCCATCCCGCGCAGCTCGGCGGCGGTCGCATTCTCGTACAGCCGATGGCCCCGGAACAGCGGCCAGGCCTGCGTCCCGTCATGCAGAAACGACGCGGTCTCGAACAGGCAGACGCGCTGCCCGCCGGTGAAGCTGGTGATGGCGGTCCAGCGCCCGAGGTCCTGGAGGCGCTCGGTGGTGGAGCGGTAACGCCCGACCTCCTGGCCGAGGACGCGTTCGCTGATGGCGTGGACCTTGAGCTGCCCGGACGGGTCGACCATCTCCCAGGCCATGAGCTGCTCAGGCAGGAAGTCGAAACCGGCGACCGGCCCGAAGCTCAGGCCGATCAGGCTCGGCAGGGGCAGGCGGCTCTGGCGCGGGCTGAAGTTCGACACCGCCTCGCCGCGCTGCACGATGTCGACCTTGAGCCAGCGCAGGCCGCGCGGCGACGGGGCGCTCTCGAGGGCCTTCCGGCAGGCCTGCTCGAGGGCCGCCGCGGCGTCGGGGCCCATCCCGAAGCAGGTCCGCGCGGCGCTGCGTCCGTCGCTCCACGAGAGCGCCACGGCCCGCGGCCGGTCGGCGCCGGGCAGGCCGGCGATGCCGGTGGCGGGTATGCGGCCCTGCCGGAGCCCCTCGTGGAGCGCCGCGCACAGGGCGACGCCGTCGGCATCGCCGATCGCCATGGGCTGCGTGATCGACTGCAGCCAGAGCGCCTCGGCGCCGGCGGGGGCAGGGTCCTGGCCCCGAGCGACCCCGGCCCAGGCCAGGCCGGCCGCCAGAGTCGCCGCCAGGAGACTCGCGCGTGCACGTGACATCATGGTGAGGTCCGTTCTCCACAGATCCCGGCAGGCCCAGGCCCGCCGCACCCGGGGCTGTTCGAAGATCGCGTCAGCGTTCTCTCGGTCACCCTGGAGGGGTGCCAGATCGTAGCCGGGGGTCGCGCGAGAGCTCGACCCCCGGAAACGCGAATTGTACGCCATGCACCCTGGAGGGGTGCCAGAACCGGACTTCCGAACAGCCCTGCGCCGCACCCGGGTCCACCCGCGGGCCCGTGTCCGTCGCTATACCTTAATGAAGACGCCGCTGCCGGCCGCCGACGGCGGGTGCACCGTCCGGGGGCCGCGCCGTGGTCGTCTCAGACGCGGAACAGCGCCCCGAGGCGCTTGCCAAGCAGGCACGACGCGGTCAGCAGCGAGGCCCCGAGGAAGACCATGGTCCAGACGCCGAGGGCCGCCGCCAGGGTCTGGCCCTGGCCCAGGAGCATGCTCAGCTCGAAGATCGCCTTGGTGATCGGGAAGTACAGCGAGCGCTGCGCCAGGAGGAGCGAGTCGGAGACCTCGAGCATGGCGAAGCTGAAGGCGAGGATGCCGCCGGCGATGAGGTTGGCTGCGATCAGCGGCACCGTGATCCGGCGGAAGCGCGTCCAGGGCCCGGCGCCGACGCTGGCGGCGGCCTCCTCGTAGCTGACGCTGGTCTGCTGCAGGCCGGCCGCCGCGGCGCGGACGACGTAGGGCAGGCGGCGTATGGCGTAGGCCACCACCAGGAGCACGGTCGGATTCTCGACCGGATCGAGCGGCGCGAAGAGCCGCCCGGGCTGCGACATGACCAGGAAGCCGAAGGCCAGGACCAGGCCGGGCACCGCCAGGGGAAGCATGCTGACGCCGTCCAGCAGCCAGGCCAGGCGGCCCTTGCCGCGCACCACCACCACCGCAATCAGCACCCCGAAGGCCATCGCCACCAGCACCGCCACGCTGGCGTAGCGCACGCTGTTCAGAATACTCGGGACGGTCAGGTTGTGGCCCAGCGCCGCGTCGAAGTGCTCCAGGGTCGCCCCCGACGGCAGGACGCTGCGGTACCACGACCGGCTCAGCGACAGCCCGATCACGCCCAGGTGCGGCAGCACCCCGAAACCGGCGAAGAGGCCGAAGAACAGGCTCGCGGCCAGGGCCCGCACGCCGCCGAGGCGGTGGCAGCGCGCCGCGATACCGGCCTTGGCCGTCATCGCGTACGCCTGACGGCCAAAGGCGAGCTTGGCGATGAGGTACAGGATCGACGCCGCTGTCAGCATGACGATGACCAGAGCGTAGGGCACCGGGTTGTCGCCGATCTCGTTGACGCCGCTGTAGACCTGCACCGCCGTCATGCGCTCGTAGTGGAACATCAGCGGCGTGCCCAGCTCGGTGAACGACCAGATGAAGACGATCGTCCCGCCGGCGAAGACGCCGGGCATGATCAGCGGCAGAGTGATCCGCCAGAAACGCCGCCAGCCCACACAGCCGCAGTCGGCCGACGCCTCCAGCAGGAGCGGGTCGACATTGGCGAAGGCCGCCGCCGCGTTCAGATACAGGATCGGGTAGAGGTGCAGGGCCTCCATCACCACCACGCCCCAGAAGCCCCCGCCAAACCAGTCGACGAAGGCTCCCGGCGCCAGGATGCCGAGATGACGCAGGAGGGCATTCACCGCGCCCTGCGCCCCGAAGATGCTCTGCATGCCCAGCACCCCGACGAAGGGCGGCAGAATCAGCGGCAGGAGCAGCGCCCCGCTGAGCAGGCGCTTTCCGGGGAAGTCGAAGCGGTCCGAAGCCCAGGCCAGCGGCAGCGCGAAGGCCATCGTCACCAGGGTCGTGCCCAGAGCGACGAGGAAGGAGTTACGCAGGCCCTCCAGGTAGAGCGGATTGCGGAAGACCTCGCCGAGGTAGACCAGGGTGAAACGGCCCTCGGTGTCGGTCAGACCGCCGCGCAGGACCTGCGCGATCGGCAGAAACAGGAAGAGCAGGAAGAAGGCGGCGATCAGGACTGCCGCTGTCGCGTGGAAGAGCCGTCGTGGCATAGCGCTCCAGACTCCCGGGATGGCCTGCGGACGCCGCACCGCGGTCACACGCCCGCACGGCACGACGACCGCTCCGCCCGGCCGCCGAGGCCAACCGAACCGGCGGCGGCGAGCCCGACCCCCGCTTGGGTTGTCATCACTGCCCGAACGAGTACTGTACCCGTTGACCGGTCGAACGCCAGCACACCGCCGGCCGCCACCTGGCCGCGCGGCGCTGCGGTCGAGGCGCACCGGTGGGGCCGTCCCGCGCTCGCCTGCCGAACCGGGCCGGCCACCGCCATGGCGGTCACGCAACCTAGCTCAGGACGGCACCCGCAATGACCAAAGTCGGCTTTCTCAGCGACATCCATGGCAACATCGCCGCCCTGCAGGCCGTCCTCAGCAAGCTGGACGACGAGGCCTGCGACCTGGTGATCTGCCTCGGCGACCTGGTCGGCTATGGACCCAATCCCACCGAGTGCGTCCAGGCCATACGGGCTCGTGAGATACCGACCGTGCTCGGCAATCACGACCAGTACGTGACCATGCTCCTGAACCCCCGCATGGAGAAGCTCCGCGAGGACGTCCGCATCTCGGTGGAGTGGACGCAGAGCCAGTTGCCGATGGACGACCTGAAGTGGCTGGCGCAGTTGCCCTTGCGACTCGATGCCGAGGACTTCAGCGTCGTGCACGGCGCCTTCGGGCCGAAGCCATGGGTCTACTGCGCCAGCGAGAAGGCCCTCGCCCACAACTTCGCCCACCAGGACGTCGCCCTCGGCTTCTGCGGCCATAGCCACGTGCCGATCATCGCCTTGGACCGCGGCGAGGCGCCGCCGGCCCTCGACTACCTGCATACCATGCCCCTGCCGACGGCGCCGAAGGTGATGATCAATATCGGCAGCGTCGGCCAGCCGCGCGACCGCGACCCGCGCGCCAGTTGCGTCGTCTACGAACTGGAGTCGCGCCATGTGGCCCTCTTCCGGGTGCCCTACGACATCGAAGACACCCAGGCCCGCATCCGCGCCGCCGGCCTGCCTGAGGCCTTCGCGACCCGCCTGGCCGAAGGCCGCTGAGGAGACCGACGCCGCCGCGACAGGACGAGCGCCGCGGCCGCGCGTGACATGAGGACGGCCTGGCCTATCATCTCCTACGACCGCCACTGGCGCCGGCACTGCCTGCGCGGGACCTGCCAGCGCCTGCCGCCCGACCTGTGCCTGCGGCGCTTCGACCTCTGCCTGCCCGGCCTCGGACCGGAGCCCTTCACCCTGGCCTTCTTCTCGGACCTGCATTGGGATGGCCAGCCCGCGGCACGCCTCCGCCGGCTGGTCGAGGCCGTCAATGCCGCGGCGGCGGACCTGGTGCTCTTCGGTGGCGACCTGGCGGCCTACCTGGTCGATGTCCCGTCGGCGTTGGCGCAGCTCGGCGGCCTGCGGGCGCGCCGGGCCTGCCTGGCGGTGCGCGGCAACCGCGAGAGCGCCTGTGCCTGGCTCGGCCCCTCGTTCTGGCGCGAGCGCTATGCGGAGGTCGGCTTCCGCTACCTCCATAACGAGCTCTGGGAGGACCCCGCCGACCCGGCTGCGCCGGTGCTCGTCGGCGTCGACGACCAGCGCCATGGCGACCCCGACTTTCAGCCCGCGGCACAGGCCGCCGCCGCCGGGCGGACCGTCGTCACCCTGACCCATAACCCCGATGCCGTCGGACACCGCGACGGGGCCTTCCTCGGACACCTCGTGCTCAGCGCTCATACCCACGGCGGCCAGTACCGCCTGCCCGGCCTGGGGGCGCTGTTCACCTCGTCGCGCTTCTGGCGACAATTCGACCGCGGCTGGCGGTGCCACCGTCAGGGCGCTCTGCTCTACGTCACCACCGGCGCCGGCGAGACCGGCAGCGGCCTCCTGCGCCGGCGCCTGTGCTGTCCGCCGGAGGTGGTCCTGATCAGCCTGCGCGGCAGCGCCAGTGCCGCCGCGAGACCGTCGAGAGAGCCATGAACAGCCTACCGCCTGCCCGTCTTCGCAGCCAGGCCACCGCCTGCGCCACCGCCTGTGCCGGGGTCCTCTGGGAGGCCCTCGCCCGTGGCCGTCCGGCCGACCGCGCCCTGGCTGCCACCCTGCGCGAGAACCGCCAGCTCGGCGCCCGCGACCGCCGGCTGCTCAGCGAGACCGCCTTCGCGGTCCTGCGCTGGTGGGGCTGGATCGCGCCCCTCGCACCCGCGCCCCTGCGCGCGGCGAGCGCTGCGGCGAGCGCCGGTGCTGCCGCCGGCGAGGCGTCGGCTGAGGCGCCGGCTGAGGCGCCGCCGGCACTGCGCGCCGCCGCCTGGGCGCCCCTCCTGGGCGCCGCCTGGGTCCTCGAGGGCGGCGAGCTGCCGCCGGCCGCCGCGCTGTGGGTCCAGCAGGCCTGGCCCGGCACTGCCATCGCTACCGCTGACGAGGCTACGACCCCGGCACAGCGCCGGGCCCTCCTGACGCCGGTGCTGCCCGCCGGCACGCCCCTCCCCGAGGTCGCGGCGCTGCTGCCCGAATGGGCTCTGCCGGAGATGGACTGCCCGCGGCCGCTCGACGAGCTCATCGCCTGGCAGCAGCGCCGCCCGCCGGTGTGGCTGCGAGCCCAGACGACGGATGGCCCCGGCCTCCTGAATGAGCTGCGCGCGGCCGGCCTCGAGGTCGAGGCGGACCCGCGCCTGCCCAGCGCCCTGCACATGCCGCCGCCACGGGTCAACCTGCGCACCCTCGAGGCCTTCTGCGAGGGCCGTTTCGAGGTCCAGGACCTCGCCTCGCAGCTCATCGGCTGGGTCTGCGCGCCGCGGCCCGGCCAGCGCTGGTGGGACGCCTGCGCCGGCGCCGGCGGCAAGACCCTCCACCTGGCGGACCTCATGCAGCGCCGCGGCGCCGTGACCGCGTCGGATATCCGCCTCTACAAGCTCGAGGACCTGCGCCGGCGCGCCCGGCGGGCCGGCTTTCCGAACATCCGTACGCGCGAGTGGAAGGGCAAGGCTCTCCCGGAACGCCGCGGCAATTTCGACGGCGTCCTGGTCGACGCGCCGTGCTCGTGCTCGGGGACCTGGCGGCGCAACCCCGACGGGCGCTGGACGACGCGGTCGGCCGACCTGGCCGAGTTCGCCGAGCTGCAGCTCCGACTGCTCACCCACGCCGCCACGGCCGTGCGGCCGGGCGGCGTCCTGGTCTACGCCACCTGCTCGATGTTCCGCCGTGAGAATCGCCAGGTCGTGGAGGCCTTCCTCGCCGCCGAGAGCGGCTTCGCCCTGGAGCCGTTCGAGCACCCGCTCGGCGGCGGCCGCACCGACGGCACCCTGCAGACCTGGCCCTGGGACGGCGACTGCGACGCGATGTTCGTCGCCCGCTTCCGCTCCACGGCATGCCGTGCTCCACGGCATGCCGTGCTTCACGGCGTGCCGTGAAGCTACTGAAAGCGCGCGTGGCGTGCCGTGCTTCACGGCGTGCCGTGAAGCTACTGAGCGCGCGCGTGGCCACGCGAGGTGGCGCGGCTCCCCTTCCGTAGCATCACGGCATGCCGTGATGTCTGCCGTGATGTCAGCGGCCGCGCTTGCGCTGCGCCGGGCTGATGCGCTTCTTGCGCGGGCCCTTCTTGGCCTTGGTCGCCGAGTTGCCCATGAGGCGCGGCATGCCGGGCAGGTTGGCGCCCAGGGCCGGCCCGCCGAGGGCGCCGCCGAGGAGGGTATTCAGGCCGCCGGCCATGCCGGCGTTGCCCATGCGTCCGAGGCGCGCCATCAGGGTGCGCATGGTCCCGAACTGCTTGATGAGCTGGTTGACCTCGTTGACATCGACGCCGCTGCCGCGGGCGATGCGCTGGCGTCGGCTCAGGCCGATGATCTCGGGCTGGCGGCGTTCCTGGGGTGTCATCGAGGCGATGATGCCCTCGATGCGCCCGAACTCGCCCTCGTCGACCTCCATCGAGTCGGCCATGCTGCCGGCCCCGGGCAGCATCTTCATCATCGACATGATGCCGCCCATCTTGCGGATCTTGTTGAGCTGCCCGACGAAGTCCTCGAAGTTGAAGGTGGCCTCGCGCAGCTTGGTCTGGAGCTGCGCCGCCTCGTCGGCCTGAAACTGCTCGGCCGCCTTCTCCACCAGGCTGACCACGTCGCCCATGCCGAGGATGCGGCCGGCCATGCGGTCCGGATGGAAGGGCTCCAGGTCCTGCGGGCGCTCGCCGACACCGACGAAGGTGATCGGCTTGCCGGTGACCTTGCGCATCGACACCGCGGCGCCGCCGCGGGCATCGCCGTCGAGCTTGGTCAGGATGATGCCGGTGATGCCGAGGGCCTCGTCGAAGTGCTGCGCCACCGAGACGGCCTCCTGGCCGAGGGCGGCGTCGCCGACGAGGAGGATCTCGCGGGGCTGCAGGCGGCGCTTGACCTCGACCAGCTCCTGGACCAGCTCGGCGTCGATCTCCAGCCGGCCGGCGGTGTCGAGGAGGACCACGTCGCAGCCATCCTGGATGGCCTGCTTGCGGGCCGCCTGGGCCACCTGGGCGACATCCTTGGCCTGGCGGTCAACGTAGACCGGCACGCCGAGGTCGCGGCCGAGGATCTCGAGCTGGTCCATGGCCGCCGGGCGGTGCAGGTCGCAGGCGCACAGCATCGGCTTGCGGCCGACCTTGTCGCGGAGGTACAGCGCCAGCTTCGCCGCCGTGGTCGTCTTGCCGGAGCCGTGCAGGCCGCAGAGCATGACCACGGCCGGCTTGCCCTCGAGATCCAGGGTGGCGGTGCTGGCGCCGAGCAGGGCGACCAGGTGGTCATGGACAATCTTGACCGCCTGCTGGCCTGGCGTGACGCTCTTCATCACCGCCTCGCCGAGGCACTCCTGCCGGACCTCGGCGACGAAGTCCTTGGCGACGTGGTAATTCACATCGGCATCGAGCAGCGCCCGCCGGATCTCCAGCATGGCGTCGCTGATGTTCGTCTCGGTCAGGCGGCCGCGCCCGACCAGGCCCCGGAAGGCCGTCTTGAATCGGCCGGTCAGTCTCTCGAACATAGCGCTTGCGATTCCTCTGCTGCAACGCCGTCAGGACGCCATCACCCCGGCACCCTCGGCGGCCGTGCAGACCATCGTCTCGGCCGCCTGGCCGGTCCGGGTCCGGTACTGCCGCTGCAGGGCCTCGGCGTAGGCCGCCGCCTGGTCGGCCTCGACCAGGTGCACCGTGATGCCGCCGAAGCCGCCGCCGCTGAGGCGGGCGCCGAGGGCGCCGGGCAGGCTGCGGCCCAGGGCCACCAGGGCGTCGAGTTCGGGGCAACTGTTCTCGAAGTTCGCGATCGAACTCTCGTGGGACTCGTTCAGGAGCCGCCCGAAGTCGCGCAGGCGGCCCTCGCGCAGCGCCGCCACGCCGGCCTCGACCCGGGCGATCTCGCCGACGACATGGCGGGCCCGGCGGTAGACCCGCGGCGGCAGACGCCCCGCGGCCGCCTCCAGGCACGCCGGCGTGACGTCGCGCAAGGCCCGCACCGCCATCCCGTCGGCCTGCAGCAGGCGCACCGCCTCCTCGCAGGCCTCGCGGCGCTCGTTGTACTCGCCGGTGAGGGTGTGGCGGACCATGCTGTTGGCCACCACCAGGGCCGTCCCGGCCGGCAGCGGCACCGCCGCCACCTCGAGGCTCCGGAAGTCGCTGTACACCAGATGCCCGGCCTGGCCGCGCAGCGAGCTGAACTGGTCCAGGAGGCCGGTCCGGGCGCCGACGTAGTCATTCTCGCAGGCCTGGCCGACGCGGGCCATCTCACGCCAGTCAAGATCACGACCCGCCAGACGCAGCAGGGCCAGGAGCACCGACATCTCCAGCGCCGCCGAGCTGCTCATCCCCGCCGACAGCGGCACCGTGCTGCCCAGCACCAGGTCGAAGCCCGGCACCGCCACGCCGCGACGGCCCAGCTCGACCACCAGGCCCTTAACATAGTTAACCCAGTCGCCGGGACGCGGCCGCGCCTCGACCGCGTCCACTCGGAAACCACGGCGGCTGCCGCTGACCGCGTCCAGGAGGCGGCACTCGCGCGTGCCCGAAAGACCGGCCGACACCCAGGTGGCGCGGTCGACGGCGACGCTCAGGACGGTGCCCTCGTTGTAGTCGGTGTGATTCCCCAGGATCTCCAGACGACCGGGGGCCCGCGTCACCACGCCGGGACGCCGACCGTACGCCGCCTCGAAGGCCGCGACGACACGCTCTTGCATCTCCATGGCTCGGACCCTCCTCCGCGACCCCTACAGCACCGCCGTCGCCGCCGCGCGGCCCGCCGCGAAGGCCCTGAGGTTCGTCTGCACGACCTCGTCGCCCTTGCGCGCGAAGGCCTCCCGGACGGCACCGGCGAGGTCCGCCTCGCTGAGGCCGATGAAGGGACTGAGGGCGCCGAGCATGACGATGTTCATGGCGCGCGCCGAGCCGGCCGCCTTGGCCATGGCGCCGGCGTCGATGACCAGAC
>JAAYZO010000104.1 GCA_012514865.1 Lentisphaerota bacterium
GAGGCCGAAGACAAGAAGGAGTAACCGGCCGATGCGTCAGCCTCACGCCTCGTACTTCGTGCCGATGGTCATCGAGCAGACCGGTCGTGGGGAACAGGCCTACGACATTTACTCGCGTCTGCTCAAGGACCGCATCGTCTTCCTCGGCTCGGCCGTCGATGACGCGGTGGCCAACTCGCTGGTGGCGCAGTTCCTGTTTCTGCAGAGCCAGGATCCGAAGAAGGACATCGACTTCTACATCCACAGCCCGGGCGGGGTGGTCTCGGCCGGCCTGGCGATCTATGACACCATGCAGATGCTGAGCTGCGACGTGCGCACCTACTGCATCGGTCAGGCCGCCAGCATGGGCGCCGTGCTCCTGGCCGCCGGGGCGGCGGGCAAGCGCTACGCCCTGCCGCACGCCCGTATCATGATCCACCAGCCGGCCGGCGGTATGGAGGGCACGGCGGCGGATATCCACATCCAGGCCCAGGAAATGCTGCGCGTCCGCGAGGTCCTCAACGAGATCCTGTCGCGCCATTCCGGGCAGACCCTGGAGGTCATTGCGCGGGACAGCGACCGCGACAAGTTCATGTCGGCTGAGGAGGCGAAGGCCTACGGCCTCGTCGACGAGGTCCTGGTCTCCAAGCCCCGCCCGCCGGCCGCGACCTAAGCTCTCTCCCACGCCATGGGCTCCGGCCGGTGGCAGGCCGGCCGCGCCGACTCCCTCGGGCCGCGCGGCCGGTCTCACAGGATATTCTGACTATGGCTTCCCATCGCAACGACTCGCCGCAGCGCTGCTCGTTCTGCGGCCGCACCCGCACCGAGGCGCCGCAGATGATCGCCAGCCCGCGCGGCGCCGTCATCTGCGCCGAGTGTGTCGTGGTCTGCAACCAGCTCCTGGCGGAGCAGGGCGTCGGGGTCAAGCCCGGCACCACGGCGGGCAAGGCCAACCTGGAGGCGCAGCTCAACCGGCCGATCGCGAGCAGCGTCCCGGCGCTGAAGGTGCCGCGGCCCGACGACCTGAAGGCCTTCCTGGACCAGTATGTGGTCGGCCAGGACCGCGTCAAGCGCATCCTCTCGGTGGCGGTGCACAACCACTACCGGCGTCTGCAGCACCGCCGTCTGCAGGGGGGCCTGGAGGAGGTCGAGATCGAGAAGAGCAACGTCCTTCTCATCGGTCCGACCGGTGCCGGCAAGACCCTCCTGGCACGCACCCTGGCGCGCTGTCTGGATGTGCCCTTCGCGATGTCCGACGCGACGACGCTGACCGAGGCCGGCTACGTCGGCGAGGACGTCGAGAATATCATCCTGAGGCTGGTTCAGGCCGCCGACTTCGACGTGGCGCGGGCTCAGATCGGGATCGTCTACGTCGACGAGATCGACAAGATCGCCCGGCGCACCGAGAATGTCTCGATCACCCGCGATGTCTCGGGCGAGGGCGTCCAGCAGGCCCTCCTGAAGATCCTCGAGGGCACCGTGGCGAACGTCCCGCCCAAGGGCGGCCGGAAGCACCCGCAGCAGGACTACCTTCAGGTCGACACCAGCCACATCCTCTTCATCTGCGGCGGCGCCTTCGTCGGCCTGGACCGCATCGTCCGTCGCCGCGTCGGCCAGCAGGTCCTCGGCTTCGGTCGTGCCGACGAGCGCGGCCCGGCCGAGATCGGCGACGAGTCGGCGCTGATCGACCGCGTCGAGCCGGAGGACCTCCTGCACTTCGGCCTCATCCCCGAGTTCATCGGCCGCCTGCCGGTCGTGGCGCCGCTGCGGCCGCTGACGCAGGCCGACCTGGTGCGCATCCTGACCGAGCCGCGGAATGCCCTCATCAAGCAGTTCCAGGCCCTCTTCGCGATGGAGAAGGTCCGCCTGGAGTTCACCGACGACGCCCTCGAGGCCATGGCCGGGAAGGCCGTCGCCAAGGGCACCGGTGCCCGCGGCCTGCGCTCGATTCTTGAAGGCGTCATGCTCGACGTTATGTTTGACGTGCCGTCGCAGGGGAACGTCTCGACCTGCACCATCGACGCGGCGGTTGTTCATGGCGAGCGCCCGCCGACCCTGACGTTGCGGGAAACGAAGCGTCGCCGCAAGACTGCCTGAAGGCGCCCGCTTTCGGCGGCCGGGAGTGATCGTGAGGCCGAGCAGCAGCAGCGAGTCCAGCGTGGCGGCCGTCCGGGATGCGTCGCCGCGGGCTCGTGCCGGTCAGGAGCGGCGACCGCGTCGCGGCTTCGGCCGGGGGCTGATGCTCCTGGCCGCGGCGTGGCTCCTGGCGGCCGCACCGGCGGCGCCGGCCGCCGGCAAGGCGCGCGTGCGCTACGTCACCAGCAACGGCGTGCGCTACCTCTACCTGGCCGACGTCGCCGACCTGTTCGGCATGCGCTA
>JAAYZO010000855.1 GCA_012514865.1 Lentisphaerota bacterium
ACGGTCAACTGGGTCGGCAGCCTGGGCCGGCTGGCGCAGGATCCCTCGGGCGTCCGGAGCATGATGCAGCAGGTGGACGCGCAGGACAAGCAGGCATTCGTCGAGCGGTTGCTGCGGGCGGCCCGCACGATTCCGCTTGCCCAGGAGGAGAAGAACACCCGCATCGCCCGCATCGTCCACGAACTGGTTGCCGGCGCAAAGACGACCGAAGAGAAAATGGCCACGCTGTGCACGGTCTTCAGCAAGGCGGACCCCGCCTATCTCGCGGGGATCTCGGATGTGCTTGCCGCCGGACTGGATGCCGGGCGGAACGGCCTCTCGCAAGGGGATTTCCTGGATGTCGCAACAAACGTGACGGCCTGCGTGATGGCGCGCACCGAGGCCGACGGGGACGCGTTGATCCGGGTGGCCATGGCGACCGCGACGTTTCTGCGCGCTGCCGGAGGGGACCAGAAACTGGCCGATTCGATCCTGGGCAGCCTGGGCGATTCCGACCTCGCCGGGGTCGTCAGGAACGTGGCGCAAGCGGCGGCCAAGGGCGACTACGGCCCGATGCTGGAGGCAAACGCCGTGGACCGTTCGGACATGGCGGACTGGTTCGTGGGCGGCATCCACCTCCCCGTCGAGCCCCTGATGCATTCGACGGGAGTCCAGTATGTGTGGAACCTGGCCACCGGCGCCCTTCTTCCCGGTACCGGCGGGACGGCGTTTGGCGGGCGCGACGCCCTCCCGTCTGCCGCATTGCCGTATGCGGGACAAAAAATCATCTGCCCCTGCCCGCCGACGAATGACGACAACCCCCCACACATGGTGATAAAATGAAGACACCCCATCCGGAAATGAATCGGGCGAGCGTTCGCGTTCCGCGCGGTTTGGCACTGGCGGTCGGCCTTGCCTGCGCCGCTTCGCTGTCCGCCGCCCCGTTCGACTACGTCGAGCCGAGCCACGGGTTCCGCTTCGGCGATGTCACGGTGTCGCCCTTTGCCGAGGTGTTGTATTTCTACGACACCAACTACGACCGCGTGCCCAACAACGAGGACGAGAGCCACGGGCCGAGCCTGAGGGGGGGACTCGACTACACGTACAAGGGCAACCGCCATACGCTGGCCGGAAATGTCTGGTACCAGTGGGAAAACTACAACGGCGACGGCCGGCTCGACAACAGCCAGTGGCGCGAATCGCTGCGCTACCTGTACGAGACGCCCCAGGGGACGATGCTCCATGTGGACCACTACTGGGGCGAGAACTATCAGTCAGACCTCGAGCGCGGCCAGTGGCACGACCGCCGCGAGCTGCTGCTCGGCGGCGGCATTGCCCACGCCTTTTCGCCCAAGACGAAAATCCAGCTGGACGTGGATGTCGAAGACGTCGCCTACAAGAACCGGGCGCTCTACGACTGGCGCGAATACTCGGCCGATCTCTCGCTCGCCCGCCGCTTCGGGGCCAAGTCGGACGCCTTTTTAACGGTCGGCGCCTCCTTCGAGGAGAGCGAGGACTACTCGGGCTTTTCCAAGGCGTACCGGCTGGGTCTCGGCATGGCCTCGCGCGCAACCGAGAAGATATCCTACCGTGCCGCCGTCGGCGCCGAGGCCTTCGACTATAACGGCACACCCGGGGACAGCATGGACTGGGCGCCCTATTACCAGCTTGGCGCCACATGGCGCGCGTCGCGCAAGTGGACATGGACGCTCACCGG
>JAAYZO010000856.1 GCA_012514865.1 Lentisphaerota bacterium
CAAGGCGGAACATCGCTCGCCACCGGTGTGGAGCGCGAGTGTCCACAGACGCGAAGGCGTCCACGAGCCGCAACGGCATCGACAGCACAACGACGCGACGTCTCATACGCGCCGGCAGGTGCGTTCCCCATGGCGTATGGAGGCGCCGCCAGATCGACGCCAGAGACGTAAGCCTCCATTACATAGAATCTTCCGTCACTGGCCGTTCCAGGCCAGTGGAGGAAGTCCGTCAGGGCGCCTCCGGCCGCACGCCGATGCCGTAATCGGGGAGGACGCGGGCCATGGCGCGGGCCAGATCGAGGGCGGCCTGGAAGGCGCTGTCGGGGTCCTCGTCGACCATGGTGGAGATGGTGACGGTGTGCAGGTTGGCCAAGGGCGGGCTGTGCCAGGACTGGACCATGTCGGCCAGGCGCTGGAGGATCTGGTCGAGGGCGTCGGTACGGGCGGCGGTGACGCCGGTCCAGAAGACCACCAGCATGGCCTGTCCCTGACGTTCGAAGAGCCGGACGTGGCCGGCTTCACCGGGGAAGACATCGGGGGGGCACGCCACCCGGTAATCGCGGCGGCGGCGCCATCCGGCGGCAGGGTAGCACCAGTCCGGCGAGTGCGGGCGCTTGAGGAGGTCCGGGCGGCGGCTGGGGCGGCCTTCGGGAGGGGACCAGTACAGGACGGTGGCCGAGAGGCGCCGGCCATCGGGTGCGAGGTAGGTGCCCAGGCTCTGGTCGGTGGGGTCGAGCATGTTGAACTCGGTCTCGGAGAGGTCCTCCTGGGCGATGCGGATGTAGGGCCCCAGGCGGCGCGGGAAGGTCTCCAGGGAGAGCCGGTGGGTGAGGCGCTGCAGGCTCTGGGCGTAGAGCCGGTCGTAGTGTCGGTCGAGGAGGACGCTGGCGGCGGCGGCGCCGAACAGGATCAGCGCGGCGGCGAAGGCGACATCGGCGAGGCTGCCCAGGCCGGGTGCCATGCCGGCCCGCGCCGCCGGCGCATTGGCGGCCGTGGCGACGGGGGCCTCCTCGGCGGGCGTGAGCAGGCTGACCAGGCCGGCGAGGCTGGCGATGGCCAGAGCAAAGGTCAGGAGGCCGAGCAGTTCGTGCGGGCCGCCGTGGGTGAGGTGCAGCCAGCCGCGGGCGTAGAAGATGCCGCTGACGAAGACGCGCACGGCATTGGTCAGCACGGCTACCGGCACGACGGCCAGGAGCAGCCCGATGGCGGCGCGACGCGACAGGCGGCTGAAGTGGATCATGGCCAGGCTCACGGCCGCCAGCACCGCCAGGGAGCGGATGCCGCTGCAGGCCTCGTCGACCCCGAGCTGGCCGCTGGGGAAGCTCAGGACGCTGCCCTGGCGCGACACGGCGATGCCCAGGCCGCGCAGGACCATGGTGCTGATCCAGGCGGCGAGCTGCTGCAGGGGTATCGTGACGCGGTTCAGCAGGAAGGACGGCACCGGCACGGCCAGGAGCAGGAAGCCCAGCGGGAAGGCCAGCCGGCGCACGCCGGTCAGGCCGCCGGCGAGCCAGGCCAGGCCGACGACGACCAGCACCAGGCCCAGGCCGGCGAGGAACATGGCGATGACACCGCGCGGTACAAGCGCGAGTTCGTACCAGCGCGCCATCAGGACCATGAGGACGCCGGCGACCAGGGGCAGGCCGCCGGCGAGGTGGCGCGGCCGGAAGCCCCAGGGCACGGCCGCGCGCAGGCGCCAGGCGGCGTAGGCCGCGATCACCGGCACGAGGAAGCCGTGCGAGAAGTTGCCGTCGGTGCGGTAGACGCCGGCCAGGCCCGCCAGGGTCGGCCAGGCGAAGACGAGCAGCCCCAGCGCCAGCGGCAGGAGGAAGGCAACCGGCGGCACCGCCTCGGGTGGCGGCAGCGCCGGCGGCGGCGAGGCTGGGCCTGGGCTGGTCTTCACGGTCACCTCAGTCAAGCGCACCTCCCCTGACCACGCCGGTCGAGCGGCGCGAAGCGACGCGCCTCCATACGTGCCCCGCGGTACCGTGCGGCGCACGTGGATGGCGAGCGAAGCACCCGTGCTTCGCCGGTGTTCGCGGCTAGCAGCGGTGGTACTGGCGGTACCACTCGACGAAGCGCGGGATGCCGACCTGGATGGGCGTCGTGGGCTCGAAGCCGAGTTTGCGGCGGGCCCGCTCGGTATCGGCGTAGGTCGCCGGGACATCGCCGGCCTGCATCGGCAGCATCGTCATGGTCGGCTCGATGCCGAGGGTCCGGCCGAGGATACCGATCATCTCCATGAGGTCCTCGCTGCGGTGATTGCCGAGGTTGAAGACCTCATAGCGATCGAGGCCGTCGGCGGTCAGGGCCCCGCGCAGCCCGGCGACGATGTCATCGATGTAGGTGAAATCGCGGCGCATGCGGCCGTGGTTGAACACCGGAATGGGGCGTCCGGCGAGCATCGCGTCGGTGAACAGCCACATGGCCATATCGGGGCGTCCCCAGGGGCCGTAGACGGTGAAGAAGCGCAGGCCGATGGTCTGCATGTCATAGAGGTGGCTGTAGGCGTGCGCCATCAGCTCATTGGCCTTCTTCGTGGCCGCGTAGAGGCTGATGGGCGTGTCGACGCGGTCGTCCTCGCTGAACGGCAGCTTGGTGTTGCCGCCGTAGACGCTGGAGCTGGAGGCATAGACCAGTCGCGGTCGCGGCGTGGCGTGCCGGCAGACCTCGAGGATGTTCAGGAAGCCCTCGAGGTTCGAGCGGCTGTAGACGAAGGGATGGTCGAGGCTGTAGCGCACCCCGGCCTGGGCCGCGAGGTTGCAGACCGCCTCGGGGCGGGTCTCGGCCACCAGCGCCTGCAGGCGCGGCAGGTCACAGAGGTCCATCTCGACGCCGCGATAGCCCGGGTAGCGCTCCAGCAGGGCATGGCGTTCGCGCTTGAGCCGGACCGTGTAGTAGTCGTTGAAGTTGTCGATGCCGACGACCTCCTGGCCGTCCTCGAGAAGGGCTCGGGCGAGGTGGAAACCGATGAAACCGGCGGTGCCTGTGATCAGTGTACTCATGGGCTCGTGGGGTGCTGAGAGTGAAGGAGTCCGGGTTGGTTGATGCGCTGGTCCTGCCTGGCGCGGCCGCGCGGCCGTCGCTGTAGCTCGTGGTTCCTGCCGCTGCCCAGCGCCGCCGCCGGGGCGGCGCGGTCGGGGGTAACATAGCCCCGCGGGGTGCCGTTGCCGTCAGGGTGGGTCTCAGGCGCTGGCACGGGCGGCCTCCTGCGTCGGTGCCGCGCCGGTGGGCCGCTGGGCCAACAGGCGGGGCACCTGGTCGTTGAGGAGTCCGCGCAGGCGGCAGAGCAGCTCGAGTCGTCCGGGCAGGAGGAACTGATTGCCGTCGACGACGCTGCTGGCCACGAGCAGGGCCGGCCCGCGGGTGGGTCCGGCCATGACCTTCAGGCAGACCTGCCACGATTCGGGTGCCGACGCCGTGCTGACGCCGCCGGGCAGCCGCCAGGTCAGCTCGAAGCCCGGGCGGTCGCCGCCCGGGATGGCGAGGCGCGCCTCGTCGATATCGAGGGCCTGCAGGGCGACGCCGCAGTGCGTCCAGAGCTCGTCGAGGCTGGTGCAGCGGGCCAGGTGGTGCGCACAGCGCTCGACGGCGACGCGGGCGTGGCTGCTGGCCTCGCGGCATTGCCAGTCGCGGGTGAAGCGGGTGCGCAGGTCCGTGAAACGGAAGGCGCCGAGGATCCGCACGCAGACGAAGACCATGATCCCCATGGCGCCAAACACCATCAGCACGAGCTCGCGGTCCGCCGTGATGCTGAGCACGGCGCCGACACAGAGAGCGATGCAGATGCTGTAGATGATCAGCACGGCGCGGCGCTGGCTCAGGCCGAGGGCGAGGAGGAGGTGGTGGATGTGCTGACGGTCGGGCGCCGACATCGGCAGGCCGCGGCTCCAGCGCCGCACGATGGCCAGGCCGGTATCGGTGATCGGCAGGCCCAGAGCGATGACCGGTATGAGCAGGGCCACGGCCGTCTCGCTCTTGCGGCTGGACATGATGGCCAGGGCCGCGATGAGGAAGCCGATGGTGTTGCTGCCCGAGTCGCCGAGGAAAATGCGGGCCGGGTTGAAGTTGAAGACGAGGAAGCCGAGGATGCCGCCGGCCAGGCAGCCCATGAGCAGCATGCCGCTGGTGTTGCCCATCATCTGCCCGACCAGCATGAGGGTGATGCAGACGATCAGGCTGACACCGCCCGCCAGGCCGTCCATGCCGTCGAGCAGGTTGATCGCGTTCATGCAGCCGAGGTACCAGAAGAGGGTCAGGGGCAGCCCCCAGAGGCCGAGCTGGATCTCGCCGATCCAGGGCAGGCTGAGGCGCCAGATGCCATGGCCGCCGTACATGGCGATGGCAGCCGCGCCAATCTGCAGCAGGAGCTTGACCCGGGGCCGCAGCGGCCGGATGTCGTCCCAGGTGCCCATGAACAGCGCCACCAGAGCGCCGGCGACGACGGTCGCAAAGGCGCGGCCATGGTCGATCACCGAGTGGAGGACGGGGTTGTCGGGAGCGACGCAGAGCAGCAGGGCGATGGGTGCGAGGAAGCCGCAGAAGGCGCCGATGCCGCCCAGGCGCGGGATGGCCACGCGGTGGATCTTCCGGTAGCCGTCCGGCTGATCGACGGCCCCGACCATCGGGGCGATGCGCAGCATCAGAGCGGTCACGGCCATGCCGACCACGAAGGCGACCACGAAGGCTGTCAGTGCTGTTGTCATGGTGTCACTCTGGGACGGAAGCGCAGATCCGAGCCCCCGATGTCAGTCGAAACCGCAACCGCGGCGACGCGGCGACGGCCCTACAGAGTTCTGGCCGAGAGTGTCGGGGGAATCGAACCACAACGATCGTTTACTTTATATGGTGAAACGCGCTCTGACCAGTGCCCGGCGGGCTATGTCAGGTCTCATCGACGGGCGCGTCAGCACTCACCTGGCCACCCGGAAGGGGTGCCAGAACCGGACCTCCAAACAGCCATGGGGCTATGCCGCCAGACGGCGTCAGGGTGCAGGGACCTCCTGTGCCGGGGCACCGGGAGACGCCGTCGCCGCGCGGAAGGCCTGCAGCATCGCGACCGCATCGCGGCGCCGCCGTGGATCCTTCTGGACGGCCATGGCCAGGGCCTTCTCAAGGGCGACGCGGTCGCCGTCGGCGAGAGCGAACTCGGCCACGCGCCACCAGGCGGCGCCATCGGCATGGCCGCTGTCGACGAGGCGTTGGAGCCAGGCGGCCTCGTCATCGCGGTGTCCGAGGCGCCGTTCGCACTGCACCATGCCGACCAGGGCACGGCGCTCCTGAGGGCGGCGCGCCAGGGCGCCGAGGAAGGCCTCGCGGGCGCGCTGCAGGCTGCCCTCGGCCAACTCGCGTTCGGCGATCCAGACGAGGTACCCGGCGGCCTCGGCCGGGTCCCGGGCCGTCTCAGCGAGGCGCCAGGCGAGGCCACGGGCGGCGTCGGCGAAGCCGGCCCGCCACTCGTCCTGGAGCCAGCGCTGGCGCAGGCCGCGGTCGGCCGGCACGAGGGCCATCTGGGCATCACGGTGGGGGCGGGCCTCCTCCCAGCGTCCGGCCTGCCAGAGGGCGCGCGCCAGCTCGCCGCGCAGGCGGGGGTCGCGGGGGTTGGCGCGGACGGCGCCCTGCAGAGCGGCCCAGGCCGCCTCGCGGCGGGCGTCGCTGAGGCCGGCGGCGTCGCTGCGGGCCGACAGCCGCGACAGGCGTTGACCGAGCACATACCACGCCTGCCACCAGGATGGCGTCTCGGCGATCATCGCCGCGATGTCGGCGCTGCCGGCCTCAGCCAGCCAGGCCTCGCGGTCGCGATAGAGCGAACGCCACCCGGGCCGGTACCAGACGAGGGCCACAGCGCCAACGAGGAGCGCAACAAGGCCGCCGCGCAGCCACGGCCGCAGCCACCGGGCGGCGCCGCGCCCGCCGCGCGGTGCCGGGGCTGCAGCCAGGCCCAGGAGCGCGGCGGCAGTCCAGGCGCTGAGGGGTATGCGCAGGGGTATGTCGACCAGGCTGGCCAGGCCGATCGCCGACAGGCTGCCGCCGAGAGCCGCGGTCATGGCATACGGCAGGCGATGACGGGGCGGCGCGCCCGCGGCGTCCGCCAGCGTGGCCGCGTCGGCGCCGACGCGGCCACGCCGGGCCGAACCGCGCCGGTGGTGCTGCAGGAGCGTCGCCAGCAACGGCCAGACGCCGGCCAGGAGGGCCGCCGCCGCGATCAGGAAGCCGACCAGGCCGCCCTCGGCCACGAGTTGCATCACCTCGCTCTCGGCATGGCTGGCCTGCTCGCCGGCGGCCCAGGCCGTGATGCGCGGGAAGACCATGCCAAAGGCGTTCGCGCCGCAGCCGGCCAGGGGCACGCGCGTCCAGACCCGGACGCAGTCCAGCCAGACCGGCCAGCGCGCCCCGACGGCCTCGACGCTGTCGCGCAGGCCGTGCAGACGGCCCTGGAAGGCCTCGTCCGGCCAGAGGGTCACCAAGACCATGATGGCAACGCCGGACAGGGTCGCAAGGGCAGCCGCCAGGGGGCCGCGCCGGAACCACAGGAGGGCCATGATGACGACGCCAAAGAGCAAGGCGGCCGTGCCGCCGCGGGAACGCGACACCAGGACGCCGGCGGCGAGGCAGAGGGCGCAGACGGCATAGAGGACCCTCTCAGCGCCGCTGACGGCCAGCGGCGCGGCCGCGGCCTCATCATCAGGGTCCGCCAGGTCGGGCCAGCGTGGCGCGGCCGTGTGCCAGGTCAGGGCCAGGGCGGGCGGCATGAGCATGGCGCAGAAGCCGGCGAAGTGGTTGCGGTTGACGAAGGGCCCCAGGGGCTCGCCGCCGCCGATCTCGCTGACCGGGTACCACCACAGCAGCCGGTCGCCCTGCGGCAGGACCAGCCGCCCGACCATGCCGGCGGCGGCGACGACGCCGCCCAGGAGGACCAGGCCCTTGATCGCCAGGAGGCGCTGGCGGGTGCGTAGGGAAGCGGTCAGTGTGACCATGCCGACGGCGCCGCCGAGGAGCATCAGCCAGCGCAGCGAGCCGGAGGGATGCAGGCTAAGGCGCGGCGGTACGGCCAGGCCGGCGGTGGCGTCGCCGAGGACGGCACCATACGCCGCGAGGAAGCCCCCGGCCTCGGCGGCCAGGCCGGTACGCCAGGCACCCGCCAGGGCGGCGCCGACGGGCAGGCAGGTGAAGGCCGTCCACAGGCAGAGGCAGAGGCTCAGGCGGAGCCACCAGACGAAGGAGCGGTCGGCCGGGAGGGGCCGCAGGCAGGCCGCCGCCAGGAGGGCGATGGCTGCAGGCGGCGCGGTGCCGGGGACCAGTCCGGCGCCCAGCAGGGCCACCAGAGCCAGAAGACCGATGGGCAGTGCACTCATGTCCAGAGACCCGCCGCGCCGGACCGGTGGCGAGGGCCCGGCGCGGGTGGCGCCGCTCA
>JAAYZO010000857.1 GCA_012514865.1 Lentisphaerota bacterium
GCCAGCGATCTCCCCCATGGACGAGCCGGTGGCATAGCAGACGGGACAGCCGAGGGTCATGGCCTCGAGGATGGGCAGGCCGAAGCCCTCGTAGCGCGAGACGAGGAGGGTGCCGCGGGCGTCGCGGTAGAGGCGCGCCAGGTCGGCGGCCGAGCAGGTCGGGCGGTGGCTGACGCCGGCAGTACGCCCGATCTGTTCGAGGCATGCCTCGCCGCGCCAGCCGGGCTTGCCGACGAGGACCAGACGGGCCGCGGGCTGGCCCTGCCGGAAGGCATCGAAGGCATCCAGGAGCATGGCGACATTCTTACGGGGGTCGAGGGTGCCGACGTAGAGGAGGTAAGGCGCCTCGGAGGCCCCCTCCGCGTCGGGTGCCGCGGGCGCTGCCGCGGCGGCACTATCGAGCGACGACGCCAGGGGCGCGACGGCGACGCGCTCGGGCGGGAGCTCGAGCAGGTCGCAGATCTCGGCCTTCGAGAAGGCGCTGTCGGTGAGGATGAGGTCGGCGCGACGGACATCGGCCGGGAGTCGGGCGCGCATGGCCGCCCCGAGTTCGGACGAACAGAGGGTGCCGCTGTGACGCAGGGCGACGACGTCGTGGATGGTGAGCACGCGGGCGCGGGCCTGCGGGGGCAGCCAGGACGCGAAGGCATTGGCGGTGGCGTGGGCAATGTCGACCCGGCCGCAGCGCGGCCGGGCGAGGGCCGCCGCCAGGCGCGGGGCGGCAACGGCGAGGCGGTTGGGCAGCGGCACGTCGACGAAGCGGATCCCGGGATCCAGAGCCTGGCAGAGGGACCGCAGGCGCCGGCAGCGCTCGACGCGACCGGAGGCCAGGCCGCTGACACAGCGGATGGCCTCGGGCTGGCGCGCGAACTCGCGGAGGAGCCCGTTGACGTAGTTGGCGATGCCCGAAGGCTGCGTCAGCAGGGGCACGGTCTCGATGAAGGCAGAGAGCGGGGTCATGTTGAATGGGCAGATTGCGGTGCGGACCGGGCGGCGCGGCTCACGCAGTCAGCTCGAGCACCTGGCGCAGGAGCGTCTCGGCGGCGGCATCCCAGTTCGGCCAGCGGAAGTCGAGGAGGGTCTGGCGCAGTGCGCTTTCGCGTCGGTAGAAGGAGTCGAGGGCGGCCCCGAGGCCGCCAGCGCGGTCCAGGGAGAAGTAGATGGGCAGGTCGCCGCCGACCTCACGGAAGACGGGTATGTCGCTGGCCAGGACGGGCAGCCCCATCTGCATGAACTCGACGATCGGCAGGCCGAAGCCCTCGACACAGGAGGCCACGATGCCGGCGCGGCTGCGGCGGATCGCGGTGGCGACAGCGCTGTCGGGAACCCCCCTGAGGTGCCAGAACGGCCGGCCTTCCTGGGCGATGGCGGCCAGGCGGGCGTGGGTCTCGGCCATGCCGGCAGCCAGGCTGCCCAGGAAGAGCAGGCCCTCGGTCGCGCCCTGTTGCCAGCGTTGCTCGAACGCATCGAGGACGAAGGCGTGGCCTTTGCGCGGCTCCAGGGTGCCGAGCATGAGGAAGACTGGCCGGTCGGCCCACAGTCCGTTCGGCCAGCCCGGCCATTCGGCGGCGGTCGGGTCGGCGGCGGGGATGAAATCAGCCCCCAGGTGGAAGAAGCCGACAGGGCAGCGCTGCGGGTCCCATCCGGTGATGGCCTGGGCGGCGTAGTCGCGCACCTGCCCGGCGACGGTCGCCGAGATCGCGACGACGGCGTTGGCGAGCGACAGAACCCGCGGGGCATCACGCTGGAAATCGCGGGCCACCCGCGGGTCGCAGAACTGCGGGTGGCTGACGGGGATGAGATCATACATGACCACGGCCGCCCGCACTCCGCGCCCGCGTGCCGCTGCCAGAGCATCGACGACGGTGCTGCGACCCCAGAACGAATCGAGGACGAGATAGCGGTCTGTGGGGTTCAGACTGAGCGGCCGCCGGCGCAGGGCGCGCACGGGCTGGTAGAGGCGGTGCCGGCGCCAGGGGCGCAACAGGGCGGCGGCTCCGGGCAGGCGCTCGATGGCCTGGCGCAGGCCGTGCCGGCAACGCCGGAGCGGCACGGCTTCAGGGGCCGCATCCGGAGCCGCCGAGGGCCGCGGGGCGATGGCGGCGGCGGGGTCCACGATGGCGTGGAGGTGGCGGCCGATGGCGACGACGGGGACCATCTCCACGCCGAACGTCTCGCTGAGCTGCGGCAGGCGCACAACGACATTCCGGACCACCCTTTGGATACCCGTGTGGTAGCCGTGGAGGGCCGTCTCGGTCATGTCGACCAGGAGGCGCATGGGGGGCTCCAGTGTCACGGTGTGGCCAGGTGGCGTGCCCGGCTCCGTCGCGGGACAGCGCGACGGCGGCACCGCCTTGCGACGGAAAGGCCGAACGATCGGGGGATCAGGCGCCGCGTGGTGCCGCGCCGGACGGTGCTGGCGTGGTACCGTCAGCAGCGGCGCCGGCGAGCTGGGCGAAGCGTGGGCAGGAGGTCATCAGCTCGTCGTAGGTGCCGCTGGCGGCGAGCCGGCCATCGACGATGCAGTGGATGCGGTCGCAGGCGCGCACCGTGCTCAGGCGGTGGGCGATCATGATGACGGTGCGCTGGCCCTTGAGGGCCTCCACGGCGTCGATGACGGCCTGCTCGGTGCCGGTGTCGAGGGCCGAGGTCCCCTCATCCATGATGAGGACATCCGGGTTGTGGTAGAGGGCGCGGGCGATGCCGACGCGCTGGCGCTGGCCGCCGGAGAGGCGGGCGCCGTGGTCGCCGATGAGGGTCTCGACGCCGTTGGGGAGGGCCCGGATGGTGTCCTCGAGCTGAGCGGCGGCGATGGCGCGGCGCAGGTCGGCGGGGTCGATCCGGTCGTCAGGGACGCCGAGGGCGATGTTGCGGGCGACGGTGTCATCGAGCAGGACGATGCTCTGCGGGACGTAGCCGATATGGCGGCCCCAGGCGGCGGGGTCGTCGCGGATGTCGCGGCCATCGACCAGGACGGCGCCCTCCTGGGGCTCCAGGAGGCCGGTGACGAGGTCGACCAGGGTGGTCTTGCCGGAGCCGGTGGGTCCGACGAAGGCGACACTGGCGCCGCGCGGGATGCTCAGCGAGACGCCGTCGACGGCCCGGGGGCGGTCCGCGGCGTAGCGGAAGGCGACCTGGCGCAGCTCGATGCCATGGTGGAAGGCCAGCCCGGGCGGGGGCGCCGCGGGCGCGACGGGCGCCGGCGACGGCGTTGCCGCGGGCGCCGCGGGCGCGACGGGCGCCGGCGACGGCGTTGCCGCGGGCGCCGCGGGCGTGGCGGCCTGCAGGGCCTGGAGTTCGTCGTGGACGGCATCCACGGCGCTGAGGCGGTAGCGGATCTGGCCGAGGCCGGCGACGAATTCGGCGGCGCAGCCCTTGATGCGGGCCAGCGCCACGGTGAACAGCGCCAGCACCGGCATCAGGCTCTGCAGGGGCCGGCCGGTGCCGACCATGAGGCCGGCGGCGAGCAGGAGGACGGCCACGACGATCAGCTCCATGACCGGCCAGGTGGAGCGTCGGGCCGTATCCGAGAAACGCTGGGTGCGGGCGAGCTTCTCGGCGGCCTGCCGGAAGTGCCCGGCGAAGTGGCCGGTGCGACCGAGGACGCGGGCCTCCTTGAGGACGGCCAGGCCCTCGGAGACCACCTTGTAGCGCCGGCGGCGGGCGGCGTGCTCGTCGCTCGAGCAGCGCTTCAGCCGGGCGTTCAGGCTGAGCAGGAAGCCGAGGCCGAAGAGGCCCAGGCTGGCGAAGGTCACCAGGCCGACCAGGGGCTCGCGCCAGAGGACGACCACGACGACGGTCAGCATGACGACGCCCTGGCGGAGGACATTCAGGAGTGCGGTCAGGACGTCGTTGAAGATAAAACCGACATCCTCGAGGACCGCGCGGAGCATCTGGGTCGAGTTATGGCTGAGGTGGTAGCTGTAGGGGGCCCCGAGGTAGGACTCGAAGAGGCGGCAGGAGAGCTCGACCTCGCGGTTGCGGACGATGCGGTCCTGGATGGTGTAGCTGAGGACGAGGTAGAGGACGCGGCAGAGGAAGAAGGCCAGGAGGGCGACGCTGCCGAGGGCGAGGATGCGGGCGGGTGTATCAGCGCCGAGGGCATCGAGGACGGCGGCGGCGGTGGCGTTCTGGCGGGCCAGGCTCGGATCGACGGCCGCCGCCACGAACAGCGGCACGGCCCCCAGGCCGACCAGCTCCAGGGCGGCGGCGCCGAGCATCATGACCACGACCAGGCCGAAGCGGGCCCAGTCGGCGGGCCTGAAGAGCCGCAGGATGCGCTGCAGACGACCGATCATAGGCAGATCCCGGGGGGGCCGGCCTCCGGCGCGGGGGCACCGCCGGCAGACCAGGCGGCGGCGGCTTCATGGAGGGTCTCGACCAGCGCGGCGGCGCGCTGAGGCCCGACGCCGTAGACCTCCTTCAGCTCGGCGGCCGTGGCGCCCATGACAGCGGCGACAGAGCCGAAGTGCTGGAGGAGCCGCTGGGCCAGGGTCGGCCCGACGCCGGGCAGGGCCTGCAGGACGGCCTCCTTGCGGGCCTGGAGCCGCCGGCCAGGGCTGCCGTGGATCAGTCCGCTGGCATGCCCGACACGGCAGCGCTGCTCGAAGAGCTGGGCCAGGGTCCAGGCGGTGTCCGCCTGGTCGCGGGTGCGCAGCACGGGGAGGCGGAAGCTCTGTGCTAGGGTGATGAAGGCACCGCGCAGGGCCGGCATGGAAAGTCCGACGGCGCCCTCGAAGGTCATGCCTTCGACGATCAGGATGGGGTGATCCTCGTGGATGACCAGGCGGTAGGCCTGGCTGAACAGCCGCCCGTCGATGATCGAGAGGGCGAAGTCCTGAGTGGTCTTGCGTTCGACGAGGGTACCGGTGCCCAGGCGGTAGTCGCCGAGCGGGAGCATAGCGCGTTCGAGGTCGAAGCCGTGATGCTCCACGAGGCAGCGGGCGAGGTCGTCCGCGTGCTCGCGGCAGTCCATGACGATGCGTCGCAGGTCCATGCTCAGTCGCGATCCGGTCGCGGGTGGGCGGCCAGCCAGGCGGCGGCGGCGGTGAGGTCGGCGACGCGGGCATCCGGCCGGCAGTCGGGCTCGGCGCCGGGGCTGGTCTCGATGAGGATGGCGGCCATGCCGCAGCGCCGCGCCAGTTCGACATCGCTGGCCTTATCGCCGATCATGGCGCTGCGGCGCGGGTCCAGGCCGAGGTCGGCGCAGGCGCGCTCGACCATGCCGGTGGCGGGCTTGCGGCAGTCGCAGCGGTCCTCGGGGACATGCGGGCAGAGGTAGATGCCGTCGAGGCTGACGCCGGCAGCGGCCAGGAGTTCGGTGAGGCGGCGGTGGACGGCCTCGACATCCTCGAGGGTGAAGTAGCCGCGGCCGACGCCGGACTGGTTGGTGACCACCACCAGGCGGTAGCCGAGACGGCGCAGCGCCGCCAGACCGGCGGCCGCGCCGGGGAGGAGCTCGACGCCGTCGGGGTCGCTGAGGTAGTGCCGGTCGGCGATGAGGGTGTCATCGCGGTCGAGGAAGGCGCAGGGCTGGTGATGGGGTGCCGTCATGGTGCTCAGATTCGGCTGAACTGCAGACGGAAGCGGTTGCAGGCGCCGAAGTCACGCTGGACCCACCCGGGGTGGACCTGCACCGCCTCGACGCAGGCCTCCTCCTGCAGACGCCGGCTGGAGAAGTTCAGGGCGGTGAGGGCGGTGCCGTAGACGCTGCCGGTGTCGATGTTGATGGCGACGACCTCGCTGAGGGCCGCGTCGTAGCGCACCATCCCCTCGGTGAGGCGCGGGGTGACGGTGCGGCCCTCGGGGAAGATGACCAGGGGCAGCCCGGAGGCGGGCTCGTAGGTCGGCAGGGCACCCGGGTGGATGGTGTTGATGATGGGCGTGGGCGTATGGCCGTGGACGAGGATGAAATCGCCGAAGCGCTGCCGGGGAAGTTCGCGGTTCCAGATGTGGAAGTTGTCGAGCCACATCGGGTACTTGAACATCAGGGCCCGGAAGTCGCGGCGCGTGCGCACGCTGAGCTGCTCGGTGATCGGGATCTCCGGGTCGTCATCGCGCGGCTGCAGGCGGCAGTCGGAACGACGGTACAGCGAGGCGTGCGAGAAGGCCAGCGTCAGGCCGCGGCCGGGAAGCGGGAGCTGCTCGACGTGGGCATAGGCCAGGGCGTCGAGGAAGGCGCGATGCTCGGGCTCGAGCCGCAGGTCGGCCGCCGTGAAGGAGGGGTGGCCCTGCGAGCGCATCCAGAGCTGGCTGAGGGCCTGGCGGTTGTTGAGGAACGAACAGACGGTGGCCTGACCGCCATTCTTGTCGAACCACGACTGGCCGTAGTCCTCGAGCCCGGGCTCGGGATCGAGGAACTCCAGCATCATGTCCTCGTGATTGCCGGCCAGGAAGACGGCGCTGAACTCGCGGCGCAGGTCGAGCAGGGCGTCGATGACCTCGCGCGAGCACGGGCCGTGGTCGATGTAGTCGCCGAGGAAGACGATGAGGACCTGCCGCTGCTGGCCGTACTCGATGGAGCGTATGGTGTTCAGCAGCGCCACCAGGGGATCGAGCATGCCGTGGATATCGCCGACGACCCAGATACTGCGCTCGACGATCATGGCGCGGCCTCCGCTCCCGCCTCGACAGGACCGTCGGGGGTGCCCGGACCGAAGACCCAGTGCATGCGGCGCTGACGCCGTACCCCGGGCGGAAGGAAGCCGGTGCGCATGGGAGCGCGGGCGTCGTAGCAGCACACCACCAGGGCCTCCTCGGCCGCTTCGGGCAGGTCGCCCAGCGCCCGCACCGGGACACCCATGAAGGCCGCACGACGGTCGTCCGCATAGACCGCACTCAGAACAAGGTCGCACTCGCGGACGCCGAGGTAGGCGATCTCGGCCAGATCGCCGTCGCCGACGAAGGCCACCGAGCGCACCCCCCGCGCCCGCAGATCGCGACAGAGCTGCGAGCTGCGCCGACGGGCTTCACGATAGAAACGCATGGAGAACTCGAGAAATTCCAGGGTCAGGCGCGTCTTCTCGGCGAGGCCCTTCGGCGTCAGGAAGTAGTCCCAGCGCCGGGCGTGCACGACGCGCACATGCAGCAGGCCTTTGCCCACCATACGCGCCAGAAGCTGATGCGCCAGCTTCAGACTCACGCCGAGCTCACGCGCCACCAGGCGGTTGCTCAGACGGCAGTCCTGCTCGACCGTGCGCAGGATGTCGAGTTCGTAGAGGGCGTGACGATCCGGTGCTGTCATGGACGTAGAAGGCCCGCCGCCGGCGGCGGTTCCCGGAGACGCTCCGCCGGGTCGTCTATGCACGCAGCAGGCGGCCGCCGACTCGGCGCAGACAACCCCACTCACCGTTTCCTGCGGTAACTATAGGAGAGTGCCCGGGGCTTGGCAAGCCCCGGCGGGCGCGGGTTTCAGGCGGATGTTTCATCCGTCTCGTGTGGGACATCGTGTCGTTGTGCTGTCGATGCCGTTGCGGCTCGTGGACGCGTTCGCGTCTGTGGACCCTCGCGCTCCAACCGCGGTGCCCGGTCCAACAACGCCTGGAGGGCGACAGGCCTCTGGATCGGAGCTTCCGTCACTGGCAGGTAACGGTCAGTGGAGGAAGATCCGTCAGGGCGTCGCGGCGGGGCGGCGGAAGAGGGGCACGAGGCCGGCGGCGAGCTGTCGGAGGGCCTGGTCTTCCTCGGGCAGGAGGGGGCGGTCCTTGGCGGCGACATTGAGGGCGATATGGAAGAGCCTGGCGTCGCCGGGCGGGAGGGCGGCGGTGACGCCCTGGGCGAGGGTCCAGCGCAGGGCGAGGGCGGCCTCGGCCGGGTCGCTGATCGGCTCGTACCAGCACTTGCGGAAGGGCCTCTCGGCGGCGGGCTTTCCGGCCGGCCAGGGGGTGCGGGCCATGGCCTTGAGAGCGAGGATGCCGAGGCCGTGCTGGCGGGCTTCGGCGAGGACCTCCTGGTCGAAGGCGGCCTGGTGGTGGCAGACGACGTTGACCGGGTAGAGGATGGTATCGAAGAGGCCGGTGCGGATGGCGGCGAGGGCGGCCTCGGCGGTGTGTGCCGAGAAGCCGAGGAAGCGCGTGAGGCCCTGCTCACGGGCGGCGCGGAATGCCTCTATGGCGCCGCCGGGGGCGAGGGCGGCCTCGAGGTCCTTCTGGACATCCTGGAGGGCATGAAGCTGGTAGAGATCGACGTGGTCGGTGCCGAGGCGCGCCAGGGACTCGCGCAGCTCCGCGGCGGCGCCGGCGCGGTCGCGGCAGGTGGTCTTGCAGGCGAGGAAGACGCGGTCGCGGCGGCCTTTGAGGGCGTGTCCGAGCGTCGCTTCGGCCTCGCCCTTGCCGTAGCTCGGGGCGACGTCGACGTAGTTGACGCCGCGTTCGATCGCGTCGGCGACGATACGGTCGGCGTCGGACGGCGTCTCGCCGATGACGACAATGCCGCCCAGGCCGACCACGGAGAGATCCACGCCGGTGCGGCCGAGGGGCCGGCGCGGCAGCGCCGCGGTGTCGTCGAGGCCTGAAATCCCGGAAGTTGTAACTAGGATGGCAGGGTGATGCCGAAGACATCCATGATGCGGCGCTGGAGGGGTGTTGTCTCGGTGAAGACCTGACCGTAGCGGTTCGAGTACTTCACTCTGACC
>JAAYZO010000858.1 GCA_012514865.1 Lentisphaerota bacterium
AGGTTGAACTGCTGGTTGTGCCGGTGGTCGATCCCATAGCTGGCATGGCCAAGGTTGACGTGGTCGGCGCTCCAGAGTTCCTTGCGGCTAATGACGTCGACGATGTTGGCGGTCGCGGAGGGCGTGGTGAACTGCCCGAGGGTGGGGCAGGAGTTGCTGGCCAGGCTGCCATTGCCGACGAGAGTCGAGTGCCGCACGTAGCTGAAGTACAATGTCGGGGTGGTTCCGGCCGGTCGCAGTGAGGCGTAGGCGATGGCCACATGGCTCGGGCAGGTGTAGACATCGTAGGTGTTCAGGAAGGGATAGAGCAGGTCTTCCCACCAGTAGAGCGAACCACCGCTGACGCCATAGTGGTAGTTGGGGGCGACGCGCTCTGCAGAGTCGTCTGAGTAGAGGGCGCTGGCCAGGCCCATCTGCTTGAGGTTGTTGATGCAGGCGATCGAACGGGCCTTCTCGCGGGCCTGGGAGAGGGCGGGCAGGAGCATCGCCGCCAGGATGGCGATGATGGCAATCACCACCAGGAGCTCAATCAGTGTGAAATGCCCGCGGCGGCGTTGGCGCAACGAGGTCAGCATGTGCCGGGTCAGCATGGGGTCACCAGTTTCCTTTCCGAGGACTGCTCTCGTCACGACACGAGACCGCAGAAAACCACCGCCGCCGCCGCGGCTGGCGCAACCCATGCCGGCGCCGCACGGCTGTCGGGTAGTATAGCGCCCCTCTGGCGTCTATGGCAAGACCCCGTAAGCCGTCTGGAGCCACCAGGCGGCGAGCGCCGGCCGGGACGGCCGGTGCTCCAGGGCGTTGCTCCGGGCCGAAGAAGGATGCCCTTTCGGATCGCCAGGTCGTCCGTCTCGCCTGTCCTGGACTCCCCCGGACTGGTCTCGACGAGGGCATCGGTCGGGCGGCTCCCCTATCCCAACGGGATTGCGTCCCCCAGCCCAGGGTTGCGGCCTGGCCGCTACCCTGGGTCCCGGTACCATCCCGCCCATCCAACCCCAAGGGGGTTGCGTCGCGGTGCCGTTGCGTCGGCTCCTGGCGAGGTGATCGACGCAACCCTCGTTGGGGTTGTGCCCCGTGGCCACGGGCCATCCCAGGGTAGCGGAGATACCGCAACCCTGGGCTCTGGGCCGCAGCCCCTTTGGGGCATCGGGAGGCAGTCCCTGTCAATGGCCCTGCCCGTTCTCGAACCCATCAAGCTCCACGCCAGGAAGGACGCAGTTGCCGGATGAACCTCTCTTCTTTCCAATGGCCGCCGGCGTCCCCCTAAGCCGGGACCCTCGCCGCGACGCGATGCCTGCGTCCGTCATCGGTACCGCAGCGACGCGCGCGAAACGCACGGGGGACTGAGAACGCCGCCGCTCTGCCGGGCGCATGGCGTCGCGGCGCAGTCTGTCACCCAATCCCTTGCGCCTCGTGCGCCTCTTTGCGGCCAACTCTTTCGGGACTCGCGCTGGCCTTGCGCCTCGTGCGCCTCTTTGCGGCCAACCCTCGCGGTATCGTGGGCTGCGGGGAGGGAGAGCCCGTGCCATGGCCGTCCCGCGCTCGGCCGGCTCGTATGGAGGGCCGTCCTCTTGCGTGCGTCGTTCGGCCGCAGACTCTCACCATCTCTCGCGTTCCGGCAGGGGCGCCGGGGCGGTTTCCAGCAGCAGAGCGCGGATCGCCTCGAGGGCTTCCGGGGGCACGCCGCAGGCGCGCAGGTAGTTCACGGCGTGGACGTTGACGGTGTCGGTCGGCGACTCGGCGAAGGTGGCCAGGGCGGCGAGGAGGGAGTTGTACTGGGGGCTGTGGCGGGAGCGGTCGCCCCAGACCGAGAGGGAGCTCAGTTCGTAGTCGGCGGCGAGTTCGGGCTCCTGGACGCCGAGGGCGGCATGCAGGAGGAAGGCCGCGGTGGCAGCGCGGTCGGCGCCGGCCCAGCAGTGCATGAGAATCGGGTAGGCGTCGGCCTGGGCGAACTCGACGAACAGCGCCGCGATGGTGCTCTGGACCTCCGGCTCGAGGATGCCGTCGTAGGGCCGTATCGGCAGGCTGACGTGGCGGACCCACTGCGACGGCAGGGCCGGCGCGGGCTCCTCGCTCTCGGCGCGCAGGTCGAGGTCGGTGCGGATGCCGAGTTCGTGCAGGAGGATCTCGGTGCCTTCGGGGGTGAGGTTCAGGTGGCTGTTCATCTCCGAGGAGCGGTAGATGAGGCCCTGTCGGACGCGCTGGCCGCCGGGGACCGGCCAGCCGCCGAGGTCGCGGACGTTGGTCATCTCGGGCACGCGCAGCCAGCGTGGCAGGGCCGGGTGCGTGCGGAAGTGCCGCACCGGCGACTCGCTCACGGGGACGCCGCTGTGGTTGGCGATGACCTTCCAGTAGTAGTCGGTGTCGACGAAGAGGTGCCGGATGCGGGCCTGGGGCTGTTCGATGCCCTGGAGGACGAGGGGATGGGCGAGGGCCTGGTCGGTGGCGATGAGGAGGTCGTAGGTGAGGCCGCGTCGCCGGGCCGGCGGCGGGAGCCAGCGGAAGGCGACGGGCTGGGGCTGGCTGCGGTCGGTGCTCAGGCGTTGCGGGTTCCACCACGACTCCGGGCGCGGCTGGGGCAGCCCGTCCGGATCGGGTGGCAGGTCGGCCTCGGCGTCGGGGCCAGGGAGGCGGAATTGCTGCAGGGGCGGCGTGAGGCTGCCCTCGGCGGGCTCCAGGAGCATGATCGGCCCCGGGTGGTGCGGCCGCCGTCGCCAGAAGAACATCCCCATGACTGCGTTCTCTGTCCCCTGTCTTGCCTGGAACTTATGCGCCGACCGGTCGTGAGCGCCGGCCCTGCCGACCGGCGCCGGCACGACTGCTTTTCTGCGTCGGTCAACGCTCGCGACCCTTTGCCACTATAGTCAGGGATGCGTTTGGAGACAATGGCATTTCGGTACCCTCGCTAGCGGATTCAGCCGACGAGGAGTCGGAGGGCGGCGAGGGCGGTCATGATCTCGACCCAGATGACGTAGGTGCGGTTGCTCAGGCGCCGCACCAGCCAGATGCCGGCGAGGACGCCGAGGGGGATGCCGAGGAGGAGGAGCAGGTCGATCCTGAGGCTGGCGGGGGTGATCAGGCCCTGGTGGATGAAGAAGGGCACCTTCGAGCTGTTGACGATCAGGAAGAACCAGGCGCCGGTGCCGATGAACTCGTCCTTCTTCAGGCCCATGGCGAGGAGG
>JAAYZO010000105.1 GCA_012514865.1 Lentisphaerota bacterium
GAGGGTCGGGTGTCGGGTGTCGAGGGTTCGGAGTCCCGCAGTTCCGTCTGGCTGCCGGCGTTGGGCGTTGGACGTTGAGCGTTCAGCGTTGGGCGTTTGCCTTCCCGCGGGTCGTGTGTCGCGGGTCGAGGGTCGAGGGTCGGGGGTCGAGGGTTCGGAGTCCCGCGGTTCCGTCTGGCTGCCGGCGTTGGGCGTTGGACGTTGAGCGTTCAGCGTTGGGCGTTTGCCTTCCCGAGGGTCTATAGTCAGGGACTTGCGCGGGGAGGTCGTTTCTGGCGGATAGTCGCACAAAGCGCATCCCTGCACCGGCCTCCGGAGGAGGCGAGGAGTCGCGCCCTATGACCTCACGCGAGCGTCTGCGCACCGCCCTGCGTCGGCAGGAGCCGGACCGCCTGCCGCGTTGCGAGCAGTCCTTCTGGCCCGAGACCCTGGCACGCTGGCGTGCCGAGGGCATGCCCGCCGACGCCACGCCGGCGGCGCTGTTCGACCTTGACGCCTTCCACAATGTCAGCCTGGACAACACCCTGCGCCTGCCGGTGGCGCGGCTCGAGGAGACCGCCGACTGCGTCGTCGAGCGCGATGCCGACGGCGTCGTCCACCGTCGCTGGAAGCACAGCTACGCGGCCCCGGCCGAGGTCGACTTCCTGATCAAGACGCGGGCGGACTGGGAGCGCTGGCGAGACCACCTGGCATTCGACCCGGCACGGATCAGCGACGGGGTCCGGCAGGCCATCGACGCGGCGGCCGCGGCCGGGGAGTTCTGCACGGTCAGCCCCGGCGAGCCGGTGTGGTGGACGCTGGCTACGCTCGGGATGGAGAACGGTCTGATGACCCTCGCCGGCGAGCCGGAGTTCTTCGCCGACATGATGGCGTGCCAGGCCAGGCTGGCGCTCGAGATGCTGCGGAAGCTCCTCGCCGAGGGCTATCGCCCGGACGGCGTGCTGTTCTCGTCCGACCTCTGCTACCGCGGCGGCATGCTCTTCTCGCCCGACTGCTACCGCCGGACCATGATGCACTACCACCGGCAGGTCGCCGAGATCTGCCACCAGCACGACATGGTCCTGATCCTGCACTGCGATGGCGACGTGCGTCAGTTCCTGCCGCTGCTCATCGAGGCGGGCTTCGACTGCATCGAGCCGCTGGAGGCGCGCGCCGGCAACGACCTGCGCGACCTCAAGCCGCGCTACGGCGACCGCATCAGCTTCTTCGGCAACATCAGCATGGACGTCCTCGCCACCGGCGACCGTGCCGCCATCCGGCACGAGGTCACGAGCAAGATCGCCGCGGGCAAGCCCGGCGGCGGCTACATCCACCAGTCCGACCACTCTGTGCCCCCGACGGTCAGCTACGACGCCTACCGCATCTGGATGGACCTGGCCCGTGACCTCGGCGACTACCATTAGTCTTTTCCAGGGCGCGACGGTGCCAGGCGGCACCGCGTCGCGCCCTGGAAAAGGCTCTGAGGGATGGTGACCTCAACCCCAGACAAGGAGGGTCTCACGATGAACAGAACCCAGACGAAGAACGCGGCCGACTTCGGCGTCTCGCCGGCCGCGGCCGCCGGCGCCAATGTGAGCGGACTGCAGGCGGCGTTGGACGGGGGCGGGCTGGTCGTCGTCGACAGGCCCGGCGTGTACGACGTGAACGACACCGTGTTCCTCGACTCGGACACGCGGCTGGTCTGCGCGCCGGGCGTGGTCTTCCGCAAGGTGGCGCCGTACTGCAACGTCCTGCTTAACCGTGGCGCGCTGACCAAGACCTATAATGAGAACATCACCATCGAGGGCCTGCGGCTCTCGGTGAACGGCCAGGAGGCGATGCCGACGCTGGTCCATGGCCTGCGCGCTCAGTTCGGCTTCTTCTACGTCAGGAACCTGACCCTCAGGGACATCACCTGCCTCGACGGCTGGCCACACCAGTTCATGATCTACATCGTGACCTGGTCCCATCTGCTCATCGAGAGGGTCAGGCTGGCCGGAGACAAGGATGGCATCAAGCTGAACAACGGCCACGACGCCGTCATCCGTGACCTGGACCTGACCACCTATGACGACGGCC
>JAAYZO010000859.1 GCA_012514865.1 Lentisphaerota bacterium
CACACGGAAGGCGCGGAAGGGCGAGTGGTAGGTGACCACGAAGGACACGAAGAGCACGAAGGGAGAAGACGGGAAGGGAAGTTAACCACGAATCACACGAATCACACGAATGGGGAACTCAGGACTCTGAACTCCGAACTCGGAACTCGGAGGAGGGGAACGCCGAACTCAGGACTCTGAACTCCGAACTCCGAACTCGGAACTCGGAGGAGGGGAACGCCGAACGCTCAACGCTCAACGCTCAACGTCCAACGGCGACCCCCGACCCTCTTTGCCGCCGGGCGGGCTATGGGTTCACGGCCTGGTGCCAGAGGCGGACTCGGCCGATGCGGCCGGGGAAGCTGCGGTAGGTGCTCGTGGCGCGTTCGCCGATGTGCAGGGCGTTGCGGCGGCTGGGCAGGATGCCGGCGCGGCCGTCGTGGGTCGCCTCGGCGGCGAGGGCGCCGTCGAGGACGATGCGGCCGGTGCCCTTGCCGTCGTAGGTGAAGAGGACTCGGTACCACTGTCCGGGCTGGAAGGCGATTGGCGCGGTCTGGTAGGTGGCGAGGGGCTGGTCCCGGCCGAAGCCGAGGGTGACGGCGAGGCGGGCCGTCGTTGCGTCGACGTACCGCAGGTCCATCTGGTAGCCCTGTTTGCACTCGACCGACGGGCTCTGGTGGACGTAGTCGACGGCCATGGTGTCGACGAGGGTGGCGCGGGACTGCCAGCGGCTGTCGGCGAGCTTCTCGTAGAGTCGGGGGTCGGGCATCATGACGACCTCGATCGAGAGGGGGCCCTCGGGGAAGAGCGCCGGGTGGTTCCGGACGACGGCGCCCTGCTGGCGGTCGTCGCCGGGGAAGGGTATGACGAGCGCGACGCCGGCGGGGCCGTCCTCGACCATGTCCGTGTCGCCCTGCAGCTCGAGGACAGGCGTGAGCTGCGCGGGTGGCACGTCGGGGAGGAGGTCCCAGTGCTTGAGGACGTCGCGCAGGGCTCGTCCGCGCCGCAAGGCGGCCTCGGCGTCGGCGTAGCGGTCGGGGTTGGCGTGGTTGAGCGGGAAGAGCAGCCCGGCGCCCTTCTCGGCGGCGTTGCCGGCGGCGACGGCGACGGCACTCTCGTCGAGGCCGGTGCAGGTGCCGGCGAAGACGCAGTTCAGGAAGCTGACCACGCTGCCGGGTACGGTGGTGAAGCGCGTCTGGTCGAGGCGGCAGTGTGTGAAGGTCATGGCAGCGCTGGCGGTCTCGACGCGCCCGATGGGGCCGCAGTGCCGGATCTGCACCGGGCCGTAGGCGCCATCCGGGAAGCCGTTGCCGCAGGTGATGTGGAGCCGTCCGGGTTGCTCGATGACGATGTCCTCGATGATCAGGCTGCTCGGGACGCGGACGCGGTGGGCGAAGTCGAAGTCGGGTGCGATGGCGTGGGTGAAGACGCTGACATCGCCGGGGTTGCGGCGGACGGTGATGGCCTTGAGGACGACGGTGCCGTAGAGGTCGCCGATATCGCCGCGGACGCCGAAGAGGCCGGCGGGGGCGCGGTCGACGACGCAGTTTTCGATATGCAGGTTGGCGCCGGAGAAGCCGAAGGGCCGTCGCGGCACGAAGCCCGAGGCGTCGAGGTTGACGGCGGGGGTGGTGTAGCCGGGTATGTCGGTCGAGAGGCCGCTCATGACGACGTCGCGGATGGTCATGTTGCGGCCGTAGTGGTCCTCGATGGTGTTATAGAAGCCGCCGCGGACGCTGATGTTCTTGCCGTGTCGGCCGTCGAGGCCCTTGCGGCTGTTGGTCGAGATGCAGTCGTTGTAGCGGATGTTCGCGGCGTTGCTGTTGAGCATGTTGTAGCCGAGGCCGTGGTAGGTCGCGCCGGAGACGGTGGCGTTGTTGACCTCGACATTGACGCAGCCGCCGACGCTGAGCAGCGAGGACATCATGGCCTCGCGCTCGCGCACGGTGATCTCGAGGCGGTTGAGGGTGAGGTTGCTGCGGCCGACCACGACGGCGCTGGAGTTGATGCGTTTGAACTGGCCGCCGTGGTTGGCGAGGCGGATCTCGACGCGCAGGCCGTCGACGGTCAGCGGTGTGTCCTTGGGCCGGTACCAGACCTGGGTGCGGACGCGTCGCCAGGCCGTGATGCTGTCCTGGGCCCCGGAGGCGTAGGCATAGCGGTAGACGGTCGTGGCGCTGGCCGGATCCGGCTCGACCGGGCCGATCGCGACGGCGCCGAGGTACGGGTGCGTGTAGCCCGCACCCGGGCCTGATGGCCAGGTCGCCTTGAAGACCTCGCCGCCGCGCGTGGCGTAGCTGCCCTTGCTGTAGGACTGCTCGGGGCTCCACGCCTCGGCCGCGGGCGGGCGATCGTAGGAGAAGGCGAACTCGGGGAAGACGTCGCCCATGCCGGTCACGACCTGCATGATGTCGTTGCGGTCGTAGTACTCGTCGCCCTTGCCGTTGTGCCTGGAGCTGAAGAAGTCCGTGGAGTAGAACCGCAGCGTGCCGCCCGCGGCGAGGGTGACGCTGCCCTCGCCGGAGGCGAGGGGGACATCCTTGGCGACGGGCACGCTGAGGGCGCCCTCCTGGATGCCGTAGAAGGGCTCCACGGCGAGCTCCACGGCCTCGGCGTCGGGGACGAAGCGTATGAGTGCCTCGCGGGTCGGGTAGTGCGACGGCAGGGGCGAGCCGGGCGGTGAGACAGTCCGGCTCTCGTCGATCTCGATGTTGCGGACGAGCAGTCCGCGGCACTCGATGTGGCAGCGGAGGGTGAGGTGGTCCTGGTAGAGGTACTCGCCGCCGGGGATGACGAGGAGGCGACCCAGGCTGCGTGCCGCGAGGTCGGCGGCCTTCTGCAGGGCCGCGGTGTCGTCGGTCTGACCGTCGCCGACGGCGCCGAACCACTGCGGGTAGACCTGGAGGTTCGCGGGCTGACCGAGCACGGCGCCGTCGCCGGCGAAGATCGTCTCGAGGCCGGCGTCGAGGCGGCCGCGGATCTCGATCGGCCGGTCGCCAGTCAGGAGCAGCATGCCGCCGCCGGTGAACCGCAGTGTGACGTTCGCCGGGACGACGATGCCGCCGACCGCGAAGCGGCCGCCGCTGATGGTCAGGGAACCTCCGGTGTTGTTGAAGGCCGCCAGGGCGCGCTCGAACGCGGCGGTGTCGTCGGTCTGGCCGTCGCCGACGGCGCCATGGTCGCGGACGTCGAGGTCCTGTCCGGCCGCGTGGGCCGGGGCGACCGGGAGCAGGACGGCGAGGACCATGGCGAGGCCGGCGCCGATGCGGGCGAGGCGCGCGCGGCCCGCGCGGCTGGGCCGGCGGGGGCGGGTGGAGTCGTGTGCTGGGGTCATGGCCGATGCCTCACGGATGTCTGGGATTCGCAGAACGGTTCCAGGCCCAGGTCGACCCGGAGGCGGACAAGGCTCGCGGTCCGTGCTGTATAGGGTACCGCACGGTGGGCAGAACGCTACCGGCGCGGAGAGAGAGGGAAGGGGAAAGGGAGGAGGCGAGCAAGCGCGGGGAGTTGACCACGAAGCACACGAAGGGCACGAAGGGAGAGGGAAAGACGGCCCACGGAGCCCACGGATGGGGAGGGGGAAGTTAACCACGAATCACACGAATCACACGAATGGGGAGGGAGAGGGCATGGGGAGGGAAGGGAAGGGAGGGAACGCCCAACGCTAAACGCTCAATGTCCAACGTCCAAGAATGGCGGTCGACAGGAGTCGATGGGAGTCGAAAGGGATCGATAGGGGACGATGGGAAAGGGGAAGGGGAAGTTAACCACGAAGCACACGAAGGGACACGAAGGGGGGATCCGGACTCAGAACTCGGAACACTGAACTCGGAACTCTGAACTGCGTGTGCGTGAAGCCCGTCTGTACTACTATCCGTAAGAACCCTGTTTTTGCGGCAAGTTTTTCATGCCACGGCATCCGTAAGTCGTTTGGTGTCAGCAGCGGATGCCGCGAGGACCGCCGTTGTGAGAGACCGGCCCTTTTCGGTCA
>JAAYZO010000860.1 GCA_012514865.1 Lentisphaerota bacterium
GTACAGTACCGGATTGCTGTGCTGGGCTGTCATCTCAGGGTCTCCTCGTGTTGGCAGACTGATGTTCCGCGACAGAACTTCAGGCTAACGCGGGTTCCCTTGACAGTCCAGCATAGCATCTCCAGCCAAATCCCCGGCGCGGGCGAGTCGGTCCGCGGCGCCGTCCGTGGACATCATCCCCGGCGTGGGCGCGTCGGTCCGCGGCGGGGTCGGGTCACTCCAGGGCGGTGACGCGCACCCGCCGGATCTGCACGCGCACGTCCGCACCGATGGTCCGGAAGCCGATCTTGCCGGCGCTCGGCAGCGGCTCCGGTATCTCGCCCGGGTCGGTGAAGCCGCCGACCAGCTTGCCATCCACGGCGAGCTGCAGGAGGGGGCCCTTCTTGACGATGGTGACGTGGTACCAGCGGCCGATCTCCTGGCAGGGATCGGGCTGCTGGGCCATCATGAAGATGCCCGGGTTGCGCCGCCAGTTGCTGACGCCGGTGTGCTCGCCGGCGTCGTTGTAGCGGCTGATGCTGAGGTGGTAGCAGCGCAGGCGCGGGTTGAGGATGTAGTCGGCGAAGATGCCGGTGCGCGGGGGCAGGTCCTGGATCATGTCTTCGCCCTCGCGGCCGGCGGCGGCGACGAAGGTGATGAGCAGGCCGCGCCGGGTCAGCGCCTTCATCTCGTAGTCGATCGCGATGTTGTCAGGGAAGTCCTTCCGGCAGAATGCCATGCAGCCCTCGCGGCCCTGTCGTGAGCCGACGCAGTTGAGCTGCAGGACGCCGGGCTCGGGGGTCTCGAGGCGTCCGACGCCCTCGTGGTGCCACTGCGCGAGATCGGCGAAGTCATCGGTGAAGAGGACCGGGCCGCGGGCCTCGATCAGGGGCGCCGGGCTGGGGGTGCCCCAGAGCATCACCTGGCCGGTCTCGGCACGGTGCTTGGCCTCGGCGGCCTTGGCGAACTCCTGAAGTTCGGCGACGGTCTTGAGGGTCATGGCGGGCTCCTGAGCCAGGCAGGTGGAGGGCCAGGCGAGGGCGGCCAGGGCGAGGGCCGCACCGGCCCGGGCGAGGGTCGTCGTCAGAGGTCGCATGGTGTCGTCTCCATGCCGCGGTGGCGGCGGTGGCTGTGATTCATCGTTTCAGGGCGGCGCGGATGGCCCGGATGTGGTCGGGGGTGGTGCCGCAGCAGCCGCCGACGATACCGGCGCCGGCGGCCACGACGGCGGGTACCTGCGCGGCCATCATGGCGGGCGTCTCGGGGAAGATGGTACGGCCATCGGCGGCGGTGGTCGGCAGGCCGGCATTGGCGTGGACCAGGATCGGCGTCGTCGGCGCCGCCTGGCGGATCTCGCGGACGATCTCGATCATGCCGCTGATGCCGTTGCCGCAGTTCGTCCCGACGACGTGAGCGCCGGCCGCCAGAGCCGCCGCGACCGCCTCGGCGGGCGTGGTTCCCATCATGGTGCGGTAGTCGCCGCGCTGGCTCTTCTCGAAGGTGAAGGTGCAGATGACTTCGCAGCGGGTGGTCTGGCGGGCGGCGCGGATGGCGATCGCCGCCTCGTCGGCAGCCATCATGGTCTCGATGCAGAGCGCGTCGGCGCCACCGCGCTCGAGGGCCTGGCACTGCTCGGCGAAGACCGCGAAGAGGTCCTCTTCGGTGGTGTCGCCCATGAGCAGCAGCCGGCCGGTCGGCCCGACCGAGGCGATGACCCAGGCGTCCCGGCCGGCGGCCTGCCGCGACAGCCGCGCCGCCGCCTCGTTGATCTCGGACACACGCGCGGCCAGGCCGTAGTGCTCGAGCTTGAAGCGGCTGGCGCCGAAACTGTTGGTCTCGACCATGTCGGCGCCGGCCTCGACGTAGCTGCGGGCGATGTCGAGGACCGCCTCGGGGTGGTCCACGCACCAGAGTTCCGGACACTCGCCCGCCTGCAGGCCCTTCTCCTGTAGAAAGGTCCCCCAGGCGCCGTCCGATACCAGGATGCGCCCCGACTGCACTGCCGCTGTGATGGACCCTCGGCTCATACATACTCCCCGCGGCGTCGTGGGGGCCTCGGGCCGGCCCCGGCGCCGCTCGTGCTGTGGTGATGTCGTCGCTGTCGGCGCGGCGGTGTGCGATGCCGCTGTACACCGCCGGCGGCGGCCCGCCGTGCCACGCCTGTCCTCATAGTGTACGACAGCGCCGGCCCGATGGCAACCGCCAGGCCCTCCCGTCGGCAGGGCTGCTGGAACGTCCGGTTATGGCACCCGTTCAGCGACGTCCCCGGCGTCACGGGAGCGCCGGATATGGCAGACCGAAACATCGCATTCGACGCTTGCCTGCAGCCCGCCGGCCTGGCGCCCTGAAAGGGCATCATTCGTCAGCCCAGGGCAACGCCCTGGGAAAGTGGACATGACGCCTTGCAGGCTGAAAGTCTGCGACAAGGCCGTGCGCGTCACACCGCCATGGTTCATACGAGGGTGACCGAGCGCCCGCCGCCGCGGCTGTAGTGGTTCACCGCGCCGGTGACTCCGGCTCGCAGGAAACATCGCGGTGTGGTACGGCTGCCACCTCCGGGTCAGAGTGCCGCGTTGACGCGGACGCGTGCGCCGTGGCTTCAGCCCGGCGCGACACCCGGTGCCGCCGCGGCCTGAAGGCACGCGGCACGCTTCCGGCTGAAGCCGGTGCTCTGACGGGGAAGGCTCAGCGGACGGCATGTCACCGTGTTCCAGTCCGGCGCTCCCATGCACCGGTGGATGTGCTGTTGCGGGACGGTGCCGGCAGCCCGGTTTGCGCCGGGCGGCTCAGGATCCGGCCGCGATGGCCGGGGCGGCTTCGGCGAGGCTCTCGTGGTAGGCCGCCAGGGCGGCCGGGAAGGGGCGCAGGGCGCGGTCGAGGATGCCCAGCGAGGCGGCGATGGCCATGCCGTAGTTGGTGACCGGCACGCCCTGGCTCCGGCAGCGCAGGAGGCGCGAGAGGACCTCGCGGCGGTTGCTGACACAACTGCCGCAATGCACCACCAGGCGGAATGGCGTCAGGTCATCGGGGAGGTCGTGCCCCTGGACCTGGCAGAACTCGAGGGCGCCGCCGACGTGCTGCTGCAGCCAACGCGGTATCTTCACCCGGCCGATGTCGTCCTCGACCGGGTGATGCGAGCAGGCCTCGGCCACCAGGACGCGGTCACCGGGTCGCAGGCCCGCGATGGCGGCGGCGCCGCGGGCGAACTCGGTCAGGTCGCCCTTGAAGCGCGCGAAGAGGATCGAGAACGAGGTCATGGGCACCGCCGGCGGGGTGTCGGCGGAGACCCGTTCGAAGGCCTGCGAATCGGTCACCAC
>JAAYZO010000861.1 GCA_012514865.1 Lentisphaerota bacterium
AAATCGACCGCGATTTCCATGGTGACATGATCGGGGCCGGCAGGCGCCCCGCGGGCGCTGGAGGGACGCCAGAACCGGACCGTCAAACAGTCCTGGGGCATGGCCGGTGGCCCTCCAAGGCCTGTCGCCCTGGGCCGGCGCGCCTCGGCGCTCAGGCGATCCCAGGACTTGGCAGGGAAGGTGCTTATGGCCTTGGCGGTTGGGTCGTCGGGTCGATGCGGCAGGCCTTGCCGGCCTCTGGGGCTGGGGAGTCCCGGTCGGTCCGGTTGGGTTTTCTATCGGGCCTGGCCGCGGGCATCGCACGAGTTGGCGTGATGTGCGGCGCCGCGGAAGCGGTGTCGGGGCGGCATTGGCACAGGCGTCATGGGCACGCAGTCACAGGGAGTACCGGTCATGGGCATGGACGACATCTGCAGGCAGGCATTGGCGTTGCGCGGCGGTCCGAAGGCGGTCACGGCGGATGCCGGTGACGTCTTCCGCTGGCCGATTGTGACGGCCGAGGACGAAGAGGCGGTGTTGACGGTGCTGCGTCGTGGCGGCATGAGCGGCACGGACGTGACGAAGGAATTCGAGAAGGAATTCGCGGCCTGGATGGGTGTGCCGTACGCGCTGGGCTATCCGAACGGCACCGAGAGTCTGCGGGCGGCGATGTGGGCCTGCGGCGTGGGCGCGGGCGACGAGGTGATCTGCCCGAGTGTGACCTACTGGGCGAGCGCGGCGCCGGCGCAGGCGCTGGGTGCGGCCGTGCATTTTGCCGACATCGACCCGGACAGCCTCTGCCTTGACCCGGCCGACATCGAGCACCGCATCGGCCCGCGGACGAAGGCGATCATCGCGGTCCACTACGCCGGCTACCCGGCGGACATGGACGCGATCATGGCGGTTGCGCGGCGTCACAAGGTCAAGGTCATCGAGGACGTCTCGCACGCCCAGGGCAGCCTGTACAAGGGGCGCCTGTGCGGCACCATCGGCGACATCGGCGCGATGTCGCTGATGTCGGGCAAGAGCCTGGCGATTGGCGAAGCGGGGATCATGGTGACCTCGTCGCGCGAGCTCTATGAGCGCTGCATCGCCTACGGTCACTACGAGCGCACCGGGGCGCCGAGCAACTACAACCCGCCGGACCAGCAGATCACGGACCGGTCGCTGCAGCAGTTCTCGGGGATCCCGCTGGGCGGCTTCAAGCACCGCATGCACCAGCTCTCGTCGGCGATGGGCCGTGTGCAGTTGCGCCACTACCCGTCGCGGATTGCCGAGATTCAGCGCGCGATGAACCGCTTCTGGGACCTCCTCGAGGGCGTCCCGGGGATCAAGGCGCACCGCCCGCCGGCGGGTTCCGGCTCGACCATGGGCGGCTGGTACTTCGCCCGCGGGCTGTACCGTCCCGAGGAGCTCAACGGCCTGCCGTGCGCCAGGTTCGCCGAGGCGGTGCGGGCCGAGGGCGTGGCCTTCGCGACCCCGGGGGCGAACTACCCGCTGCACACGCACAACGTCTTCCACTACGCCGACCTGTTCGGCACCGGCAAGCCGACGGCGGTGTCGTGGACCGACCGCGACGTCCGCCAGGGCCCGGGGACGCTGCCGGTGTCCGAGCGCAGCGGCCAGATGATCATCGGGGTGCCGTGGTTCAAGCACGACCGTCCGGCGATCATCGAGGAGTACGCGGCGGCCTATCGGAAGGTGGCCCTGCAGGCGTCGTCACTGGTCTGAGTCAGGAGCAGGAGTCCCCTATGACCGACAAGCAACCTTCCTGCGTTCGTTACGGCATCATCGGCACCGGCATGATCGCGCGGGTTCATGCCGAGGCCCTGCGCGCCTCCAGCAACTCCGAGCTGGTGGCGGTTCACGACGTGGTTCCCGAGCGTGCGGCGGCCTTCGGTCGCGACTTCGGCGTCGCCTGGGAGAGCGACCTGGCTGCGTTTCTGGCGCGTCGCGACATCGACGCCGTGACCCTGGCGACGCCGAGCGGGCTGCGTGCCGACGTCGCGCTGCCGGCGGCGGCGGCGGGCAAGCACCTCCTCTGCGAGAAGCCTCTCGAGGTGACGCTGGAGCGCGTTGACAGCATCATCGAAGCGGCGCGGCGGGCCGGCGTGCGTCTGGGCTGCGTGTTTCAGGCGCGCACCGTCGGCAGCGTCCGGCGTGTCCACGATGCCATCGAGGCGGGCCGTCTGGGCAAGCTGGTGATGGCCAACGTGCAGGTGCCGTGGTACCGGAATCAGGAGTACTACGACGCCTCGCCGTGGCGGGGCACCTGGAAGCTCGACGGCGGCGGCGCCCTGATGAACCAGAGTATCCACATCGTCGATCTGCTGCTGCACTTCATGGGCGAGCCGGCGTCGGTGATGGCCTACACGGATGTCCTGGCACATCAGAACATCGAGGTCGAGGACACCGCCGCGGCGGTGGTGCGTTTCCGCAACGGCGCCCTGGCGACGATTCTGGTCACCACGGGTGCGGCGCCGGGCTTTCCGCGGCGCATGGAGATCTGCGGCACGGGCGGCTCGGTGGTCCTGGTCGACGAGCGCGTCGAGCGCTGGGTGCTGACTGCCGACGAGCCCAACGACATGGCCGACGCGGCGGCGCTTTCCGAGCTGCACGGCGATCTTGGCGGCGCCGGCGATCCGGCGGCGATCTCGATCGAGGGCCACCGCGAGCAGATCGAGAATCTGAGTCGTGCCATCCTGACGGGCACCGAGCCGATGGTCTCGGGCCATGAGGC
>JAAYZO010000106.1 GCA_012514865.1 Lentisphaerota bacterium
CCAGGGCGCCCAGGGCGATGCCGCCGGTGAGCAGGATGTGTCGCAGTGTCCTCATGATGCTGTCCTCCTTCGCTTGCGGGCCTTGCCGGCGGACCGGCGATCGGTGATGTCTTCGGCTTTCTGACCTCTGGAACGACAGCATCGGGCAGTTTATTCAACGTCGACGCGCCGCGTGACCTCAGGGCGCGGCGTCGTCATCGGTGCGGCGCGCCTTGTCGGGTATCGGCATCCGGGCGCCGACGAGGATCAGGCGGTAGCGCTGCGGCCGGATCTCGAGCGGCAGCCCGCCAGCCTCGGCCGGGATCGGCTCGTCGACCATCGCATCGCGCGCTTCGGCATCGGGGGCGACGCCGAGGCGGCCGCGGTCGAGGATGACGGTGCCGGACCACGGCGCCTTCGGGAGATTCGACACCACCACCAGGGCCTGCCCAGGCTGGGGGCCGACCCAGGTGCTGGCCAGCGGCCCGGGCGGCTCGCAACGTACGCCCGGGTCCTGCCAGTAGCCGGTGAAGCGCGCCCCGTCGAAGGCGGCGCGGATCTGCCGCAGATGCACCCACGGCCGGGCAAAACGCCCGTAGCCGATCTGGTTGCCGTAGTACTGCACGATGCCGCCGCCGACCGCCATCGGCACGTCGTGCAGGAGGAACATGGCGTGCATCTCGTTGCGCGTCACCGGCAGTTTGTGGTAATTCCACCAGAGCCCGACGGTGTGGACGCCGTTGAGGTGCGTCATGAAGTTGGCCCGGCAGGCGCTCGGGCTGTGCACTCCGAGCAGGGTGTCGCCGGCGTGGTACTGGCCCTCGCCGGTGACACGCTCGTCGGTGAAGCCGCCGATGGCGTAGACCTCTTCGTTGGTGTGGTTGCGCACGATGGCGGGCCGCGACGACTCGACATGGCAGAAGACGTAGAGCCTCTCGATGAACTCGCGGATGGCCCAGATCCCGTAGGTCCCCCGCGGCCGGCCCGCGCGGTCCGTCCAGGCGTAGCCCTCCAGCTCGTTCTGCAGCAGCCGCGGCATGGAGAAGGCGTCGCCGTAGACGCCATCCAGGCCGCACTCCTCGATGGTGTAGCGCGCCCCGTCGAGCCACCAGTCCTGGAGGACCTGGTTGTGCACATGCAGGAAACAGCCCCAGCCGATGTTCCGGACCGGCTCGGCCAGCATCTCCTGGCCGAAGGTCGCGAAGTCCGGGATGTTCGCGTTGACACCCCAGCCGGTGTAGGGCGTGATGCGGAAGCCGCGGCGGTGCACCAGGTCGACGTAGGCGCGGACCTTCGCCTCCTGGGCCGGGTTGTACATGCGCGGGCAGCCGAAGTGGTTGTCGTCGGTCATGTAGATGCTCACCGCGTTGATGCCGCGCGCTGCGTAGGCGTCGTGCGCGGCCTTGCGGAAGTCCGGCGAGCCGAGGCCGTCCTCGTCGTAGGGGCGCCCCTCGGCGGCACGGAAGACGGCGCGGTTCGCGCGCGTGTCCTTGACCGGGGTCACGGTCAGGCCGAAGGTCAAGGTCCAGGGCGCGGTGAGGGCCAGCGGCGCGTCGGCCACGGCGATGCGCAGCACCGTCGCGCCGGGCTCGCGGACGATGCGTATGACGCGCTCCTCGTCAGCGTTGGCCCAGCCGCGGTCGCTCTCGCAGAACCACTGCAGGCCGCGGTCCTCGGTGCCCACGAAGACAGCGTAGGAGAAGGGTATGGCGCCGTCGGGATAGGCCGCCAGCCACTCGTCGACACTCCCGGCGAAGCCGGTGCTGCGCGCCCGCTGCGGGTCGGTCCGAGTGGCGTGATGGGTAGCGAGGACCGCCCAGGTGTCCTGCATGGGGATCTCCAGAATGAGCCGCGGCAGGACGACCTCGGCCGCACCGGGGTCGAGGGTGAGGTCGAAGCGCGCCGTGCCGTCGTAGTGCAGCACGGTGCGCATCCGGGCCGCCGCCGCGCCGATGCGGCCGACGGCGGCGAACTCGGCATCGCGGTCGGTCGTGGCGACGCGCACCGGCGGCATGGCCACCGCGGCGTCGCCGGCATCGAGGGCGATCGGCCGCGCCAGCAGCTCGCTGCCGCGTGCGACGACGCTCGACGGCAGGCCGGCCGCGCCAATCGTCAGACGGCGCTCCCACACGCGCGCCGACAGGTCGCCGTCCGGCCGCACCGGCTCGAACGGCGGCGGCACCACCGCCGAGCGGCCGATGCGGTTGCCAAACCACGACGGCGTCGGCGGACGCGTCACCACGGCCGAGTTGCGCAGCGCCTCGGCGCCGTCGCTCCGCAGAAGCCGCGCCGTCACCGTCGCCGTCGACCCGGGCCGGACCTCGCGGCAGTCGAGGTAGACGTGCACCGCCTCGGCGCCCGGCACCACCGGCGCCTCGCCCGCGTCGAGGACCGCATCGCCGACGCGCAGTTCGAAGGCCACGCGGTCGGTGGCGCTGACGACGAGATTCTCGAGCGACGCCTCGGCGCGGAGGCGCCCGTGGGTGAGGAAGTACGGCCGCAGCGTCACGCGCAGGCCCGGCAACACCGCAAACGGCACCACCTGCGCACTGAGCACCTCGCCGGTCGCGGCATCGGCATAGCGCCAGGCCACGATGTACTCGCCGCTGGAGAGCGGCTCCTCGAGCGGGCTGTAGGCCGCGCCGGCCGTGTCGCCGCGCGGCGGCACCACCACCTCGCCGTGGTGTTCCTTAACAAACCGGTAACGCTCGTTGAGCTCGCGCAGGATGTCGGCCTCGCTGCGGAAGGCCTGGACCTCCTGCTTCGGATCGAGCCACGGCTTGCCGGTCTCACGGATGTGCTGGATGATGTCCCAGGCCGTGAACAGATCCAGCGCCCCCGGCGGACGCTCGGCCGCGGCCTTGAAGAGCTGCATCTGCGCGGTGAGGGCGATCGGCGTCGTGCCGGTGTTGTAGAAGACCATCCGCGAGCCGACCGTCGCCTCGCCCGCGGCCTTCTGCGCCGCGCTCACCGGCAGCCGCCCGATGCCGTGCGGCCGCGCCACGGGGCCGTGCTCGACGAAGACGAAGGCCGGCAGCACCGTGCTGCGGTAGCCGTGCCGATTCAGGTTCCAGATCAGGCCGAGGTCGACCATGCGCTTGGCCGGCGTCACCTGCTGATTCATCGCGTCCATGAACCACACCGCGCCCGGGCCCGGCCGCTCGCAGCCTTCCAGGTCGGCGAGCGGTATCGCCACCTCGGCAGCCCAGTGCTCGAGGCCCTGACGCGTCGCCGCGACCCGCCACGAACACGGCCACGCGGTGTCGCCGCCGGCACCGTCCAGAGCCCCGCGCATCACGCTCCAGGCCCCGACCGAGTTCACCGCCAGAGCGTAGAAGTGCGCATTGCCGCGCTCGCGCCGACCGGGCTGGATGACCAGCTCGACGTTGTCGTCCTTCCACCAGAGGTGGTCGTGGCGGCCCGGCAGGAAGGTCGCCCGCGGCGTCGGATGCATCGGCGGCCGGTCGACCTTCATCGCCAGGTAGACATGGGTGTCATCCCAGCAGGTGTACAGGCGCACGTCCTGAGTCGAGACGTTGCCGGTGGCCACCTCGATGAAGCCGCCCACCGACGAGGCGTGATACCACTCGCGATAGGTGATATACCCGTCGATGACCGGAGCCGCCGGGGTGGCCCGCGGTGTCGTGCACACCACCTGCCGCGACCACCACTCGGGAATCAGCCCCGGCGCCGCCGCGGGGGGCGCCGCCGCCGCGGCCTCCTGGCCGCCACACGGGGCCGCCAACACACCCACCAGAGCGATGGCGATCGCCGCAGCAACACTCATAGGCATGGGACGTCCTCCATAGCATCACCGCACCGCGCCCAGACGCGCCGGACGGGGCAAGGCGAACCATCGCCCGCTGCGCCCTCCCTGCGGGCCTCTGTTCCGGCGCCCTGAAAGGGCATCATTCATCAGCCCAGGGCAACGCCCTGGGGAATCGTATGTCACGCATGGCAGGCTGAAAGTCTGCGACAACACGACGCATGCAACAACGCGACGTTTCATACGAGCCAGCTCACCGGCCCGGTGCGCCGGATACAGCAAGGCGAAACCTCGCGCCGCGACGTCCTCTCACCATCCCCCCTCGTTGCGTTCTCTGCGTTCTCTGTGACCCAACCCCCTCCTCGATACCCGCCGGCGCCGCGCGACCTGCCATACCATCCCTCACCTCGCCGCTTCTTCCAGGATGAACAGGTCGGCACCCCCGGGCGCCAAGGTCCGGCTGACCTCGCGCTCGCCGAGCGCGACCGAGGCCGTGCGGGCGTCATCGCTGAAATTGAGAAGCATGACCAGGACCCTGCCCTCGCGTGCAAAGGCGGCCCAGTCGCCCTCCGGCAGGCCGCTGACGCGCAGGCGCCCGTCGCAGCGCTGCTCGGCGCGGAAGAACTCCTCGTGCTGCGCGATCAGCTCGGCGGCCTCGCTGGTGGCGTAGAAGGCGCCGCCGTCCATCGGCGGCAGATACCAGATCAGACAGCCATGGCCGCCGCTCAGGGCAAACTGCCGCAGCAGGCGGTTCCGCCAGGTCTCGTAGCGCGGCGTCGGACGGGCGTCGCTGCGGTCGGAGAGGTACCACATCTCGCCCCCCATGAAGGGCACCTCGCCCAGAGCGGCGAGGGTGTCGGCGATGCTCGTCGCGCCGCCGCCGTAACCCGCGATCGCGAAGTCGAGGTGGGGCGCCATGCGAGCCCAGTCGACGCCGTAGTGCTCGCGCGTGCGCTGGCTCTGGTAGCCGGAGTAGAGCGAGAACTCGACCGGCCGCGGGCTCTTCCGCAGCATGGCGCGCAGGCGCCCGGCCAGCTCGGCATTCTGCATGCAGCGGAAGTCGGTCCAGGCGGCGCGGTGCGCGCCGAGGATCGCCTCGGCATCGAGACGGGCATCGGCCGCCAGCCCCGACCAGGCCCGGAAGGCCGCCAGACAGCGCGGACAGATGCAGAACGTCGGCGGATCGACCACCGGCTGCTCGACATCCCAGTTCGCCCCCGCGTAGCCGCCCTCGGACACCGCCGCCAGCAGGCCACGCTCCACCTCCGCCAGCATCGCCTCGCCCTCGCTCAGAAGCCAGGTCGGACACGCGATGTGGGCCTCCGACTTGCCCGCGAAGTCGACGGCGCGGACCTCCTCGTGCGCCGCCGCATACTCGCGCTGACCCGCCGGGATGCTCCAGGGCTCCCAGCCGATGCTCAGAAAGACGCGATGGCCGCGCGGCGTCAGGTGCGGCACGACGCCGTTGGACGCCTTGCCGTAGGTCCAGGTGATGCCCGACCGATAGCAGTTCTCCGCGAAGGCCTCCTCCACCAGGGGATTCGAGAAGCGGGCCCCGTAGTAGCACGGGGCGATGCGGGCGCGGCGCGGCCGGACGTCGCGCAGGGGCGGCAGCGTCCCGACCCGGCCCGTGCGCGGCCAACTGATCAGGCTGCCGCCGAGGGCCGACGCATAGACGCGCAACGGCCCCTCGTCGCCGGCCGTGCCGGTGCCGTCGCTCTGCAGCAGCAGCCCGACGAACGGCCGCGCCTCCACGGAGCCCATGCGGTCGCACTTGGCATCCAGCTCGACGACGTAGCGCACGCCGGGCTCGACGACGATCGGCTCCGGATTCACCACCCAGCAGGCCTGCTGGCGATGCGTCTGGTCCGGCTTGCCGACGACCTTGAAACACCGCGAGCCGCCGACGCCCTCGAGCGGAAATGACCGCGTCCAGCCCGGCTCGTCGAAGGTCCCCATCGTCAGCAGGTTCTCCGTCGAGTCCTCACGACGGAAGACCACGTTGTCGACCCAGAACGTGCCGACGAAGCCGCGGTTCTGCCACTTGATGACCAGCGGCCGGACGCGGCGGGCCGCGGCGGGCGCGGTGACGGTGGTCGTCAGGCGCCGCCAGTCGTGGGTGCCGCCGGAGGTGATCGCGGGGTCGTAGGTGAGGGTGGCGCCATTGGCATCGGCCCAGCACAGCGAGAGCTCCAGGCCGCTCCCCGGCGTCGCCCCAAACGCGAGGGTGTGGCGGCGCAGGCCCTCGGCCTCCTCGCTCGGCGCCAGCGCCAGGCCCTGTGCCCCGAACGGCTCCAGTGCGGTGCAGGCGAGGTTCAGCGGTGCCTCGACCACCAACCGGTAGTCGGCCAGGAGCAGCTCCGGCGCCATGGGGAGGTACGGCCGCAGGAGCTGCGCGCTGCCCAGCGGCACCAGGAAGCGGTCCGTCTTGGGAAAGAGCGGCGGTGTCGACGGCGTCGTGACGATGGCCGCCACCGCCAGGCAGCGCGCCGCGTCCTGGCCGCTCCAGAAGGCGCCCTCAGGCGCCGGCGACCAGGCGGCGTCGGGAACCGCCGTCCGCCAGGAGGCGTCCGGAGCGGCCGACGCCAGGCGCCAACGCAACGGCACCGGGCGGCCCGACTGCAGGACCGTCGGCAGCAGCGACGGCGCCGCACCGCCGCGCTCGGCCTCGATAGACAGGACCGTCAGGCCGCCCGCCAGAGGCACATCGA
>JAAYZO010000862.1 GCA_012514865.1 Lentisphaerota bacterium
ATGAAAGATCGCGCCATTGCGTTGTCGATGCCGTTGCGGCTCGTGGACGCGTTCGCGTCTGTGGACACTCGCGCTCCACACCGGTGGCGAGCGATGTTTCGTCTTGCCATATCCGGCGCGCACCGTGCGCCGGGGACCCGGCTGTAGCGGCGGCTGTGGCCAGCCGTTCTGCGGGCGCCGGTGGCGCCCGGGGGGTCCACGGACGGCGCCGTGGACCCACTCGCCCGCGCCGGAGACGACGCAGCGGCGGGATAACCGGAGGGCCGGCTATGAGCGATGGCACAGGCAGCCTCGAGCGGGCGCGGGCGCTCCTGGCGGCATTTGCCGAGCGCGATGGGAGTGCCGGCCGCGTCGACGCCGCCGTAACCTCGGACCGCGGCCTGGGCTACCGCGACGCGGTAGACCTGCAGAAGTACCCCGAGACCTACCTTCCGGCCCTGGCGCTGCTCTTCGACCTCGACCTCCTGCGGCCGGGTGCCGGCCGGCGCCTACTCCATCTCGGGGCGAACCACGGCGTCTTCTGCCGGTTCCTCCAGGACGACCCCGGAGTGTCGCTGGCGCTGGCCCTGGACCTGTCCTGGCGCGCCCTGCGTTTCGGGTGCTCCTGGGGCCTGCGTGCGGCCGTCCAGGCCGACGCGGTGGCCCTGGCGGCATGTCGGTCCGGCTGGGCCGACGTGGTTCTCGCCGAGAGCCTGCTCGTGCCCGGGTACTGGCCTGCTGCCGACCTGGCGCGCTGTCTTGAGGCCTGCGCCCGGGTCCTGCGCCCCGGCGGCATTCTGATCATCCAGGAGTGGGGCTTCGACCCGGCGCGCGTCTTCGCGCCTGAACTGGCCGACGCGGGCCTGCGCGAGGTGCGTCGGGTGACCGCGTCGGCCCTGACGCAGCAGGGCGAGCGGGAGGTGACCGCGGTGGCCTTGGCGCGGGAGTCCTGCGAGGGGCCGCCGCCGGCGGCCGCCGGCGGCGTGGGCGGCACGTGACAGCGGGGACACCGGGGGAGGGAACGCCGAACGCCGAACGCCCAACGCCGAGCGCCCAACGCCGAACGCCGAACGCCGAACGCCCAACGCCGAAATGGCCGGGGGACACTGGGGACCGCGGGGGAGGGAACGCCGAACGCTCAACGCCCAACGCCCAACGCTCAACGCTGACATGGCCGGGGGACACTGGGGACCGCGGGGGGGGCATCCTGGAGTCCCTTGTGTCGCTGGTGTCCCTTTCCGGCAGGCACCGGCACCACGGTCCGCGGCGGCCGGCGCGTAGGCACCGGGGACCTACGTGCCGGGCGTGGCACTGTGCGGCTGGACGCGGTTGATGTCGGCCAGGGCGCCCTGGAGGGCCGCGGCGATGCGTCGCACGCGGGCGCGGCTGCGGCAGGCGTTCTCGAGATCTGCCACCACGGGCAGGAGGGCAGCCAGGCGGCGCCGGTAGGCCTCGCGTCCGGCGGCGTCCATGGCATTCTGGAGGTAGATCGGGGGGCCGGTCCGGGTGCCGGCGAGCGGCGCCAGGTGGATCTGGCCGCGCGAGCGGCCGTCGTCGGCCGGTGCCGGCGAGAGGGCGGCGAAGAAGGCCTCTTCGGCCTCGGTGAAGACGTCGACCAGGCGACGGTGTGCGGTGCGGCTCGCCGGACGGTAGAGCCGGTCCAGGACGTCGCTCAGGAGGTCGCGGTTGTCGCAGCCGACATCGGCCAGTTTGCGGCCGCCGAAGGCGATGTTCACCTCGGTGCCCGGGTTGGCGATGGGGCCCATGTAGTACTCGACGGCGCGGCCGCCATCGGCGTGGAGGTCCTCGAGGTGCCGTCCGGTCCGGGCCGTGTAGGGGATGAACCAGCGCTGGCGGTTCCAGCGCTGGGGCGGGTAGACCCAGATGCCGCCGGAGGTCCCGAAGGCGCAGGGCAGTGCCTGGATGAAGTCACGGCGGGCGGCCGGTTCGATGAACGGGCTGGTGTGTCCGGGGTCGACGAGGAAGTCGAGGTGTCGGCCGAGCTCGATCAGGTGTGGCCAGTCCTGGCGGGGCACCGTGGTACCGCGCGGGAGGTAGCCGCACATGTTGACCATGAGCATGGCCTCCGGGGCGGCCTTGCGGAGGTACTCGGCGGTGCGGGCATTGAGGCGTGAGTAGTAGGCCGTGTTGCTCTCGGGGGCGCAGTCGCCGCAGGAGCACCGCCCCAGGTCGGAGGCCTCCAGGTGGAAGCCGCCGAAGTCGAACTCGTTCAGGAGGTAGTCGATGATGCGTGTCATCCAGGCCCACGACTCCGGGCGCGAGCCGCACATCGCGTGCGGGTTCGGGCCGCGCACGGCGGCGTCACGGGCGATGATCTCATCGAAGCCCCAGCTATAGACGCCGAGGCCGTAGAGGACCTTCAGGCCGCAGGACCGCGCCTCGGCCAGGACCGCCCGCACGCGGCGGGCGCGTTCGCGGTCGACGGTCCTGGGGAGGTCCGGGTTCCATGACTGCGCTGTCAGGAGTCCGAAGAGGGTCACGCTGTTGAAGCCCGCCTCGGCCTGGAGGCGCATGCAGGCGGCCAGGTCGCGGACGGCGTCGTCGTCGAGGGTCACGCAGGGCCACTTCTGGTGGGGCATGGCGCTGTGGCGCATGTCGTTGATCCAGACGCCCTGGGCGGTTCGGAAGGTGAAGGCGCGTGCTGTCATCGGTGTCAGCCCTCGAAGGTGTTGAAGCTCCAGGCCTCGCGGCGGCGGAATGGGGCCTTGTAGGCGGTCTTGACGATGCCGCCGTCCTCGAGGCAGGCGATACAGGCGCGGGTGCAGGCGGCGGCCAGGCGGTTGGGGGGAGCCTGATCGCAGGAGGTATCCGGCCAGGCGCCGTTGACGCAGAGCCGGCAGGCCTCCTGGCGGAAGGTCCCCACCGAAAGGGTCTGCGTGCCGGCACGGCGCTGGGACGGCGTTGTCGAGAGGGCTCCTGCCGGGCAGGCGCGGGCGCAGGCCAGGCAGGCCTCGCGGCGGCACAGCCGGCCGCTGGGGAAGGGCTCGTCCGGCTCGATGGCGGCCTCGGTGAAGAGCATGCCCAGGGCCTGCCGCGGTCCGAACTGCGGGGTGAGGAAGGCGCCGTTCCAGCCGATCTCGCCGAGGCCGGCGAGCTGTGCTGCCAGGGCGATGTCCGGGGTGACATTCGGGGCCGGCTTGCCGGGCTCGGCCGGGAGGCCATCCGGCCAGCGTTCCGGCGCCAGCGGGCTGCAGGGCACGGCCAGGAAGCCGTTATCCTCGAGGCTGCGGCAGAGGTAGTAGCCGGGGCGGGGCGGCAGGTAGCGGTCGACGCGCATCCAGAGGGTGCCCTCCTCGATGCCGCGGAAGTAGCTTCGGGGTATGGACCGTCCGAAGACGACGACGGACTTGGCGGTGGGCAGGATACTGAGGGGGTTCCACTGCGGCTCGACGTCGCGGTAGCCGTCGAGGCTGGCGACGCCGACGAGGTCGAGGGCGAGGGTTCGGGCCCAACCCTGCAGGGTGTCTCTGGCGATATCCATCAGACCTTCTCCCGCTTGACGCCGCCGCTGAGTCGGCCGCGCCGTTCGAGGTGGTCATTGCAGGCCTGGATGCAGCCGACGGCGCCGCAGACCGACCCGGGGCGTCCGCCCTGGCCGTGCTCGGCGCTGCCGTGGGCGATGAGGCGGAGGTACTCGATGCGTTCGGCGAGGGCGAAGCCGAGGCGGTAGGCCTCGTACCAGGTGTAGCCCGTCTTCTCGACCTCCATGC
>JAAYZO010000863.1 GCA_012514865.1 Lentisphaerota bacterium
GCGCACACGATCCGCGTGAACGCGGTACTCTGACCCGGAGTCCGTAGCCGCACCACAACGCGATCTTCCATACGAGCCGAGTCCCCGGCGCCCGGGGGAGCGCCACTCGGCTCGTGGCGCCCACCGCCGCCCCGCCAGCCTGGCGCCCTGAAGGGGCATCAGTCGTCAGCCCAGGGCAACGCCCTGGGAAATAGGATGTTACGCAAGGCAGGCTGAAAGTCTGCGACAAGACCAAAGACACCACGCCGCGATGGTTCATGCGAGGCGCGACAGGAGCCACAGGAAGACGCCGCCCCAGAGCGACAGGGTGGCGATGGCCAGGAGGTTGTTGACCACGAGGACCCAGGCCATGGCGGTCTCGTTGCGGCCGTGCACCTGGCACATGACCATGAGGTTGGTCGCGGCCGGCACGGCCGACTCGACCAGCAGCACCAGCGCGAACATCGGGTCCGAGGGCAGCAGGCCCCAGCGCCGCAGGGCCAGGACGTAGACGACCCCGAGTGCCGGCATGAGGAGGAGCCGCCCGCAGGCCAGGCCGAGGTAGGCGCGCACCGGCAGATCGCCGGAGTCGGCCGGGGTCTCGGAGAGGTTCGCCCCCAGGACCAGCAGAGCGCAGGGGATGACGCCCTCGCCGATCACGCCGGCGGCGTCGATCAGGACTCGCAGCGGCGCCCCGGGAGCGACGAAGAGGCCATGCAGCCAGGGCACCACGCCGAGACCCACGCCGATCAGCGCCGCGATGATCGGCGGCGAGAGGAAGTGCTCTCGACGCAGGGCGCGCAGCGGCTGATGCGCCAGGTACGGGTAGCCGATGCCCCAGAGGCAGGGCGACATGCACAGCAGGTACACCGAGATGTAGGCCACGCCGCGATCGCCGGCGCCCGGATCGCCCGCCAGCCATGGCGCCGTCGCCGCCAGCGCCGTCACCAGCGGGTACGGGATATACCCGGAGTTGCCAAAGGCACTCGCGGCCGTCACCAGACGCCGCAGCGACGGCGGCGGACGCGTCACCCACACCACCAAGGCGCCGACGCCGAAACCGAAGGCCACATAGAGCAGCGCCGAGATCGGCAGCAGCGCCCAGCGCACCAGATTCGACCACTCGGCGCTGGCGCTGAGCTTGGCGATCAGCAGGCAGGGCAGCATCAGATGCAGAATCAGCCGGCTGAGACTCCGGCAGAAGGCGCGGTCGATGATGCCGCGACGCACCAGCCAGGTGCCTGCCAGGCAGATCAGCACAATCCGCAGCACCGCCAGGAAGCTGACCGAGAGGGCCGTAAGCATGGTTGCAGAGCCGCCCTTCTCAGACCATCACCGCGTCGACCGCACCACCCGCGCCGGACCAGCGGCTCAGGAGCGGGTCGATCTCGTCACGCAGGAAGGCATCGACCTGCTGCGGGCAGCGCCCGATGAAGCGCGCCGGGTCCATCAGTTCGCCGAGCGTGCCATGCACCGCCGCGAAGGCCGGATCGCCGGCCAGGCGCTCGAGGAGGTCATTCTCGGCGCCGTCCTCCTTGACCCGACGGCTGGCCTCCTGCGAGTGCCGGCGGATGGCCTCGTGGATGTCCTGGCGGTCGCCGCCGGCTTTGACACAGGCCATGATGACCGCCTCGGTCGCCATGAAGGGCAGCTCCTGGCGGATATGCCGGGCGATGACGTTCGGCCAGACGACCAGGCCGCCGGCGATGTCGGCGACGGTCGAGAGGATGACATCCACCGCCAGGAAGGCCTCCGGCAGGACCAGGCGGCGGTTGGCGGAGTCGTCGAGGGTGCGCTCGAACCACTGCGTCGCCTGCGTCTGAGCGGCATTGGCCGGCAGGCTGATGACATAGCGCGCCAGGGAGCACACCCGCTCGCTGCGCATCGGGTTGCGCTTGTAGGCCATGGCACTGGAGCCGACCTGCTTGCTGCCGAAGGGCTCCTCGATCTCCTTCAGATGAGCCAGCAGGCGGATGTCATGGCACATCTTCGAGGCCGACTGCGCCAGACCCGAGAGCACCGCCAGGACCTGGTAATCGATCTTGCGGCTGTAGGTCTGACCGGAGACCGGCACGCGGCGGCGGAAACCGCAGAGCTCAGTCACGCGCGCGTCGAGGGCCTCGACCTTGTCGTGGTCGCCGTCGAAGAGCTCCAGGAAGCTGGCCTGGGAGCCGGTGGTGCCCTTGACGCCCCGGAAGGGCAGCTCGTCGATGAGCCGTTGCACCTCGTGGAAGTCCATGAGCCAGTCATGCAGCCATAGGCTGGCGCGCTTGCCGACGGTGGTGAGCTGCGCCGCCTGGAAGTGCGTGAAGCCGAGCGTGGGCAGGTCGCGGTACTGCGCCGCGAAGTCGCGCAGGCGCCGCATCGCCACGAGGAGCTTACCGCGCAGCAGGCCGA
>JAAYZO010000864.1 GCA_012514865.1 Lentisphaerota bacterium
CGCCGTCGTTGGCCTCGAGCCAGAGGTTGCCGAAGCGCTCGTAGAGTTCGTCCTGGCGGAGGAACTGCATGAGCATGTCCTCGTGATTGCCGGCCAGGAAGACGCAGGCGGCCTCCTGGCGCAGGGCGAGGAGGGTATCCAGGACCTGCCGCGAGGACGGCCCGTAGTCGATGTAGTCGCCGAGGAAGACCCAGGTCGTCTCGGCGGCGGGGCGCTCCCGTTCGGCGAGCTGCAGGCGTCGCAGCAGGCGGTGCAGGGGGTCGGCCATGCCGTGGATATCGCCGATGACCCAGACCCGCTTTCCTGGCATGGTGCACGTCCTTAATACTAGGAAGAGAGACCGCGCCTCTCCCGTCGAGGCACGACGGCCGTGTTCTCAGGTGTGAGAACTATACACCGCCGTGGATATTACCCATCCCGGCGCGGCAGAGGAACCGGCGCCGCTGGGCGCGGTCTTTACCATCAGGCATAGGATACACGCTCAGGCCTTGGAATGATGGGGCTGTGTCCGGCGTGGCCGTGTGCCCTGCAGAGTGGTCCCTGGGCGGTGTGGTCAGCACGCCGGCAAGCCGAGCAGTCCGTTCCGACAGCCTGGGCGCGTCTGGTAGACCCGGCCCCGAGTGTGGGCCGAGGAGGTGGGCCATGAACGAAAGCCGTCTGTGTCCGCACTGCCGCCTCGTGCTGACACCCACCTCGTTGCTGGATGGCGATCCTGTCGAGGTCGATGTCTGTCCCCGTTGCTGCGGCATCTGGTTCGACGTCAACGAACTTGAGCAGGTCCTGGAGGCGGTCCGTCACCCGGAAGCGCGTGTTGACCGTCGTCTGATTTCCTCGCTGGCCGAGCGTCACGCCACGCCGGTGGAGGTCCGCTACGTGCCGTGTCCGATCTGCGCGGAGCGCATGAACCGCTGTGCCCATGGGCACCGCAGTGGTATTGTCGTGGACCGCTGTCATACGCACGGCGTCTGGCTGGACGGCGGTGAACTCGAGGTGCTCTTCGAGTGGGGCGCCGCCGGCGGTCACATCCTCGACGCCGCGGTGCGTGAGGAAAGGCGTATGGAGGATCAGCGTCGCGAGCGCGCCGCAGCGGTCGAGCCCTACGGCAGCGACCCGCTCTGCCTGACCTTGGGGCCGCGCCGTCACAGCTCCGGCTGGCTGGCGGACGCGCTGGGCGATTTCATCATGCGGCTGATGGGCTGACCGGCCGTTGCGAGACAGGGAGGAGAGCCATGGTACCCGGTGGTTTGTTGTGTCGTCCATGTGCGGTGGCCCCCGTGCAGGCCTTGACCGGCGTTCTGGCGCTGTCGGCGCTGGTCGTCGCCGCAGAGCCGCCGCGCGTCGCCATCACGGTCCATGCGGACCGTTCGCGGGGCGCGGTCAGCCCGTATGTCTTTGGTGCCGGCATCGACCACAAGACGAACCCGATGCGTTTCTGCCGCCACCCCGAGCAGGTCGCCCGCGACATTGCCGAGTCGCACCTGCGCCTGGCGCGCTATCCGGGCGGGTTCGTCTACGCCCGTGACGACCACCGCGGCTCCTGGAAGAACTTCTACTGGCAGGACCACATCGGCAGGAACCCCGATGGCCGGCCGTTCTACACCTACGACCTGGATACCTTCCTGCAGATGTGCGAGCGCTTCGCCATCGAGCCGCTCATGCAGATCAACATCATGAGCGAGACCGACGCCTCGATCCGCGGCTACATCGAGTACCTGACCGGCGCGGGCGACCGCGATGGCGACGGCGTCGACTGGGCCGCGGTACGCCGCCGGAATGGCCGCCAGGAGCCCTACCGAGTGCGCTTCTGGCAGCTCGGCAACGAGCTTCACGACCCGCCGCAGGGCTTCGGCGGCTCGGCAGAGGGCGCCCGTGACTACGCCGCCGCCGTCGAGCGCCTGGCGCCGATGATCCGCGGCATGGTCCCCGAGGCCCGGATCGTGGTGCCCCTGATCAACATCGAGCGGCCACGCTCCGGCATGGCCCGCCCGGAGGCCGCACCCGGCAAGCCGGATATCAACCTCGCCAGCAGCGCCGAGTTCGC
>JAAYZO010000865.1 GCA_012514865.1 Lentisphaerota bacterium
GCCCGCGAGCGCTTCGAGGGCGCCTGGCTGCGCCTCTCCGAGGATGGCGGCGGGACGTGGGGGCCGGCGGTGCGCTGTCCGCTCAACGCCCCGCATGGCCCGACGCGCTGCCGTGACGGCGCCCTGCTCTACCTCGGCAAGGCCTTCGGACAGGCCGGCGAACTCTGCGGCGGCCCGATCGTCGCCAGCCGCAGCCGCGACGACGGCCAGACCTGGACGCGTCTGGGCGAGGTGCCGATGGTCCCCGGCACGAGCCATGGCTCGTACCACGAGGCCCACGTCATCGAACTCCCCGACGGCCGCCTCCTGGGGATGATCCGCCTGCAGAACAGCGCCGGCCCCGACGGCGATGTCAGCCGCGCCGGCCTGATCCACTTCAGCATCCTCCAGACCGAATCGACCGACGGCGGACGGACCTGGGCGCCGCCGCGCGGCCTCGGCTTCCACGGCTCGCCGCCGCACCTCCTGCGGCATTCCTCGGGGACCCTCATCCTGACCTACGGCTGCCGCCAGAAGCCCTTCGGCCAGCGCGTCGCCCTGAGTCGCGACGGCGGTGCCACCTGGGAGCCGGACTGGGTCCTCCGCGATGACGGCCCCGACAGCGACCTCGGCTACCCCGCCACCGTCGAGCTGCCCGGCGGCGACCTCCTGTCGGTCTACTACCAGAAGCCGCACGCCACCACCGACGCCTGCGCCCTGCTCTGCTCGCGCTGGCGCCTGCCCTGAGTCCCTGGACACCGCCGCGTCGGCGCACCGAGGCCTGCGATGCCGTCATCGTCACCCCGATATCCCCTGGAACTCCTGGCCCCGGCCGGCGACAGCGACGCCCTCGATGCGGCCCTCGCGGCCGGCGCCGACGCGGTCTACTTCGGCGTCGGCATACTGAACGCGCGGCGCCGCGCCCGCAACCTCCGCACCGAGGACCTCGCCGCGGCGGTCCGGCGCGTCCATGACCACGGCGCGCGGGCCTACCTGACCTTGAACACCGACATCACGGAGCGGGAACTCGGCCAGGCGGCGCGGCTGCTCGAGCTGGCGCGCCAGGCCGGCGTCGATGCGGTCCTGGTGCGCGACCCGGCCCTGCTGGCCTGGCCGGGGCTGTTTCCAAATCTGTCATTCCACCTCAGCACGCAGGGCTGCGCGACGAACGCCGCCGACGTCGCCGCGGCGCGTCGGCTGGGCCTGTCGCGGGTGGTCCTGGCGCGCGAGCTGAGCCTGCCTGAGATCGCTGCGGCGGCGGGGGTGCCGGGCATCGAGACGGAGCTCTTCGTGCAGGGCGCCCTGTGCTACGGCGTCTCGGGGCGCTGCCTGCTCTCGAGCTGGGGCGGCGGCCGCAGCGGCAACCGCGGCCTGTGCGCCAGCCCGTGCCGTGTTCCCTGGCGAGTCGGCGAGCATGGCCCCGGCCAGGTGCTCTCGATGCGCGACCTCAGCGCGGTCGACCGCCTCGAGGAGCTGTCGCGCGCCGGCGTGACCGCCATCAAGATCGAGGGCCGCATGAAGAACGCCGCCTGGGTGGCCGCGGCGGTGCGCCTCTACCGCCAGGCCCTCGATGGCGCCGCCGCCGGCGACCTGCATGCAGCCGCGGCCGACCTCGGCGCCTATACCGGCCGACGCCTCACCAGCGCCTACCTCGACGGCCAGCGCGACCACCTCACCGGCACCGCCGGACGCGAGGACACCGCGACCGCCGCCGACGAGGCGACGACTCCCGAGAACGACGACGCGAACGAGACGACGAACGCCGACGAGGCCGACGACGGCGCCGGCGGCGACACCAACGCCGAGACAATGCGGACCTACGCCCTCGCCATCGCCGCCGGCGCCGACGGCATACGCTGCCGCTGCACCTGCGAAGGCCAGGTGCGCGACTGGGTCCTGCCACGCACCCAGGTGCGCCGGGCCGGCACCGGCGTCGCCGCCGCCGAGGTCCTGCGGGAGCTGGCCGCGGCGGACCTGCAGGGCTTCCGACTGGCGGCGGAGTCGTCGTCGGCCGAGGCCGAGATGGTCCTGGCGCCGCGGACCGTCCGGGGCATCCGCGATCAGCTCTCGGCCTTCCTGCATCAGCGCCGTCGTCAGGCCTCGCAGCGTCCGCGTCTGGACCTCCCCGAGGCGGTGCGCGCGGCCCTGGTGCGCGCGGCCCCCGACGCGTCGAATACCCGCATGCTTGGCGAGCGTCCGGACCGCGTGCGTCTGTCGGCATCGGCGCTGCCGGCCTTTGCGCGGGCGGTCCCCGCGGTCACGCTGGTGGTGGAGGGCGCCGCGGCCGCCGATCTCGACGCCTGGCTCGCGGCCGTCCCGGCTGCGCGCCTGGTCGTCGCCCTGCCGGCGGTGATCTTCCCGGACCGCCTCGGCCTGGCCGAGGCGCTGCTGCAGCGCGCGGCGGCGGCCGGCCTGCGCCTCGAGGTGAACTCGCTGGGGATGGCCGACCGCGCCCGCGCCGCCGGGGCGTCCTGGGAGGCCGGCCCCGGCCTGGCCGTGCTCAACAGCCTGGCGGCGCGCGCCCTGCGCGACTGGGGCGCCGCCGCGGTGTGCCTCTCGGTCGAGGCCGACCGCCAGCAGCTCGAGGAGGTCAGCCGCGCCTGCCCGGCCCCGGCCGTCCTCCAGGTCTACGGCCGGCCGCCCCTGCTGGTCACCCGCGTCGAGGTCCCGCGCGCCTGCCTGGGCGAGGTCTTCGCCGACCGCCGCGGCATCCGCCTGGTACCCCGGCAGGAAGACGGCCTGGCGGTGTACCGCCCGCAGGAGCCCTGCAGCCTGATGCACCTGCGCAACCCCGGCATCCGCGTGGCGCACCTCGCCGCGGACCTGGTCGGCGCTCCGGATCCCGTGGCCGAGTGGCACAGCCTCGGCCAGCCGCGCGCCGAACGCGCCTTTACCTTTAACTACGACCGCCGCCTGACCTGAGGCGCCCACGGCCGCGGCCGCACAACGCCCCACCATGAAGGACCGAGGAGCCATCGCCGAGACAACACCATGAAGCCACGCAAGACGCCACCGACACCGGAACGCCAGGCCGAACTGCGCGCCATGCTGCGACAGAATGCCACCGAGCGCGCCCAGGGCTACCGCGACCGCGCCCTGAAGGTCCTGCCCCACGTCTGCGCCAGTTGCGGCCGCGAGTTCGAGGGCAAGACCCTGCGCGAGCTGACGGTCCACCACAAGGACCACAACTGGAAGAACAACCCGCCCGATGGCAGCAACTGGGAGCTGCTCTGCCTGTACTGCCACGACCACGAGCACGAGAAGTACAAGATGGCCGGCTACGGCAGCGGCGGCGGCGGGCCTGAGTCGGCCGGCCTGGCGCCCTCGATCTTCTCGCCCTTCGCCGACCTGGATAAGCTGGTGAGCGTCGAACCCGAGGCTGATGCCGGCGACGACGACGCGCAAAGCCCGCCAGGCGATGACGACGCGAAGGACCCGGGCAAGTAGGGCCACCGCGCCGCCGGCCGTGGACCTCTCGGGCGACGTCGGCGTCGCCCCGGGGAGCGCCACTCGGCTCGTGGCGCCCACTACCGACGCCCGACGCCCGGCCTGCGACTCCGGACTTCCGGACCTGCCTTCCACTCCGACCCCACCGACGCACCGCCTACCGACGTACCGACGCACAAGTCTGAGTCCGGAGTTCTGAGTTCTGAGTTCTGAGTTCTGAGTCGGCAGTCCCGTGGTCCCGTGGTCCTGTGGTCCTGTGGTCCTTCCCCCTTCCCTTCCCCTTCGTGTATCTTCGTGCCCTTCGTGGTGGAATTCTCTTCCCTTTCCCTCTCCCCCGCCCCCTTGGCGTTCCTGGCGGCTTGGCGAGAGGCGATCCCCTCTCCTCTTCCTTTCGTGGTTAGCTCCCCTCCCTCTCCCCCTCCGCGTTACTCCGCGTCCGCTGCGGTAGCATCCCCTCCCCGGAGCGGCTGGGGACAGCCGCCGCTACACACCGGAGCGCCACGCGGCTCCCCGCGGGCCGACGGTCCGACGCCCTCGTATGAAACATCGCGCCATTGCGTTGTCGATGCCGTTGCGGCTCGTGGACGCGTTCGCGTCTGTGGACACTCGCGCTCCACACCGGTGGCGAGCGATGTTTCGTCTTGCCGTATCCGGCGCGCACCGTGCGCCGGGGACCCGGCTGAAAGGGCACTAGTCATCAGCCCCGGGCAACACCCTGGGGATTCGGACGTTCCGCCTTGCAGGCTGGAAGTCTGCGACAAGAACCGCGTGCACCACACCGCGAGGTTTCCCGCGCGGCCGGCGACGGCCTGCGGCGGAAGACCAGCCCGTCAGCGCGCCGGCGGCGGTGCCGGCGGTGCCGGCGGCGTTGAGAAGCCGGCCTCGTGGCGGCGGCGCAGTTCGGCGAACGACTGCAGGCTCTCGGGCGCGATCGGGATGTCGCCCAGGACACTCGGCCAGGGCATCCCCGGACGACGCTGACGCGGGTCCGGGCTCCAGTCGTCATGGCGGTAGCGCTCGCGCACCTCGCGGTCGCGGAAGTCCGGCACCTCGATCGGCACGCCGCCCTGCAGGGCCGAGCGGTACCCCAGGATGCCGACCGAGGTCATGTCGATGGCCTTGTACACGTCGATCAGCGGCTCGGAGCCCTCGCGGATGGCCTTGGCGAAGTAGTGGCAGCAGAAGAAGTCGGCGCCGCCGTGGCCGGTGCTGGCGGCGGCCTTGAAGGCCTCCGGGAACTCCGGCATGTAGAGGCGGTTCGGCGGCTGCGACGGCCCGACGTCGAAGGGCTCGTGGTGAACACGCAGGCGGGGCTCGCCCTGGTTGTACTCCATGGTGCCGCGATTGCAGCAGAAGCGAATGCGGTAGCCATGGTCGCGCAGGGTGGCGCAGGGCATGACCTTGACCAGGGCCTGCGTGTCCATGGTGCACATCAGGATGCCGGCCATGTCCTTCCGGCTGATGCTGCCGGTCTTCATCGGGTCCTTGAAGTCGTACGGCACCACGAAGCCATTCACGCGCACCGGGCGGGTCTGCGTGACCATCATCACCGGTCCCATCGAGTGCGTGCAGTAGTACGTCGTCGGCATCCAGGCGCGCCAGTGGTCGGGCCCGGAGATCAGGGTGGCCGAACTCTGCGGCGTCCCCGGGTGAATGTACTCGGCCTCGCCGTAGAGGAAGTCGCCCATGGCGCCGCTGCTGTAGAGGCGGGCCATCTCCTGGCACTGGACGTTGAACGGCACATTCTCGGCGAAGAAGTAGACGCGGCCCGAGGCCTCGACGGCCTCCACGAGCTGCACGGCCTCGGCCATGGTCAGCATGGCCAGGCACTCGCTCATGACATGCTTGCCCGCCGCCAGGGCCTGCAGCACCGCCGGGACATGCTCGGTGGCGTAGTTGGCCACGATGACCGCGTCGAGGTCGTGCTCGAGGAAGCGCGTGTAGTCGGTGTAGGTGGCGATGCGCTCGCCGCCCAGCCGCCGGCGGGCCTGCTCGAGCTTCGGCTCGACGCTGTCGCAGAGCGCCACCAGCTCCATGCCGACCTTCTCAGCCACCGCCCCGAGGTGCGCCCCGCGACCGACCCCCAGGACACCCACGCGAATCGCCTTCGCCATCGGACTGCACTCCTCTCCGAGAGAACGCCGTCACACGCGCCCGCAACATCGCGTCGCGGCACCGCCGACGCCGCCCCTGCTCGTGGACGCATGCGCGTCTGTGGACACTCGCTCTCCAGGCGCGGCGCCCGGGCCAGAGGCCCGTGGAGGGCGACAGGCCGCTGGAGCCGTCCCCGATTCGACGCCGCCCCGGCTCGTGGACGCGTTCGCGTCTGTGGACACTCGCTCTCCAGGCGCAGCGCCCGGGCCAGAGGCCCGTGGAGGGCGACAGGCCGCTGGAGCCGTCCCCGATTCGACGCCGCCCCGGCCCGTGGA
>JAAYZO010000866.1 GCA_012514865.1 Lentisphaerota bacterium
CCGTGTGATCGCCGGCCACAAGCGCTTCCTGGCCTGCCGCAAGCTGGGCTGGAAGACGGTGCCGGTGGTGGTGCAGTCGGCGGTGACGCCGGAGACGCCCGTCGCCGGCGACGACGCGGCGGGGCTGCCGGCGCGGCCGTAAGGCGACGCGAGTCACGCAGAGCAAGTCCCGGCAGCGCGTCTGCCGGTTGAACGAACCATGGGAGACAGCGATGTCCAGGATTGACGGTGCCACCTCTCGCTTCGGCCAGCGCCTCCGGCGCGGCCTGCTGATGCTCCTTGCGCTGGGCAGCGCCGGCTGGCTGAGTGCCGCCGACGGCGACGCCGATGGCCTGCCCGACGACGTCGAGACTGCGCTGGGCACCGACCCCGCCGTCGGCGAGGTCTTCACGACACTCCTGGAGCGGGCCGTGCCGGCACGCGTCCAGGACAAGGCCCGCGGCATCACCGCCGTGGCCATGGCCAACGCCGGCGGCAACCGCTTCGTCTGGCGCCTCACCTTCGCCGCCGATTACCCGAAGACCAACTCGAACCTGGTCTTCTACCTCGACGCCGACAACAACCCGGCCACCGGCCGCCAGGGTCATGGCTGCGAGGCGATGCTCATCATCAACGACGGCGCCGGCAGCACCAACGGCTTCAACCCCGACGGCAGCAGCCGACCGGCAGAGGCGCCACGCGCCGCCGTCGTCGGACCGCACCTCTACATCTCCGCGGATATCGACCTGCTCCAGCAGGACGGCCAGTCGGTGCTGCGCTTCATGGCGCTCTCGGAAACCTGGACGCCGCATCAGGGCGTCGACAACGTGCCCTACACCATCGCCAAGGGCCCCGCCGTCAGCACCCGCCCCAAGGTCAAGCTCGACAGCGACATCACCGTCAGCGTGGGCGTACTGCGGACCTTCGGCCCGCGCACGATCGACCCGATCGTGGCCGACCCGTCGAACCACCGCCTGCGCGTCTTCGACTGCACCCTCGAGGGCTTCCGCTTCGTCCCCAGCGAGTACCGCGCCGACAACGTCATCCGCACCGGCCTGCCGGCACGCATCGTCGGCACCGCCCCGGCGGCGGGGTCCTTCCACGTCGGCGTGGTCATGCACGACGCCGCCGGCCGCGAGGTCATGGCCCTGGCCGTCAACGACCGCCGCGTCGGCGTCGCCGTCGCCGACTGGGATGACAACAACCAGCACCTCTTCGTCACCGCCGAGCCGGTCGCGGTGCAGGCCGGCGACCGCATCGAGCTGCGCGCCCTGAACTCCGACGGCCTCTGCCGCGTCGAGGATCTCGTCCTGCTGCGCCAGCCGCCGGCGGCGCGCCAGGCGCCCTGCCAGATCCTCCACCTCGCGGCCACCGCCGACCGCCTGACCTGGATCACCACCTGGCCGGCCGCCTGCACCGTCGAACTCGCCGACGGCCGCACCATCACCGAGAGCGAGCCGTGGAACAACCACCGCGTCGCCATCCCCGGCCTCCAGCCCGGCCAGGCGGTGCGCTGCCGCGTCACCGCCACCGCCCGCGACGGCAGCGCCGTCCACAGCGACTGGCTGGACTATACCTGGCAGGCGCCGGCCGAGCCGCCCACGACGACAGCCGGGAAGGTCCGCCTGCAGGTGACACCGCCCGCCGGGGTGGCCCTGCGCGACTGGCCGGTCACCGGCGGGGTGCCCTTCCCGCGCGGCGTCCTGGGCTCGACCGCCTCGCTGCACCTTCGCGACGCCGCCGGCGCCCTGCAGCCGCTCCAGGCCAGCGTCAGCAGCCGCTGGCAGGATGGCTCGGTGAAGTGGGCCCTGATCGACTTCCGGCACTCGGGTCCGGCCGCCACCTACGACCTCGCCTACGGCCCGACCCCGGCCCCCGCCGGCAGCCGGCCGGCGGCGCCGAGCGCGACCCCGGCGACGACCCTCGGACGGCTGCAGCTCACCGACGCCGCCGGCAAGGACTTCACCGCCGAGGTCCAGGCCGGCACCCTCGAGACGAACGGCGCCCTGCGCCTGGAACACGCCGGCAGCGGCAGCCTCGTCAACCCCGACGGCTCGCGCTGCTTCGCCTACGAGGCCAGCCTGCAGCGCTACCCCGGCACCCCCTGGACACGCGCCCTCCTGACGATCGTCAACGACGCCGACGCGGCCGAATTCACCACCGTCGAGAGCCTGCGCTGGGAGCTGCCCGCCACTGCCCCGGCGGCGGCCTTCGTCCGCCAGCACCGCGACGACCAGTACCAGTCCTCCAGCGGCGACGGCCGGCGCTGGAGCGGCCCCCTCGGCGCCGTCATGGTGCGCGACTTCTGGCAGAATTACCCGCTCGACCTCGAGGTCGGACCCCAGGGCAGCGCTGTCTGGCTCTGGCCGCGCCTGCGCCAGGACGAGGTCGACTGGGCCAATGGCACCGTCGACGAACACCGGCTCTTCTACTGGTTCGAGCCCATCCCGGCGCGCCAGGCCGGCGGCTACAAGCTGCGCCAGGGCATGACCAAGACCTACGAGGTCTGGCTCGGCGCCGATGGCGCCACGCCGCCCTACGACCGCCCCCTGATGCCGGTCTGCACGCCCCAGTGGTACGCCGATTCCATGGTCTTCGGCGAACTGA
>JAAYZO010000867.1 GCA_012514865.1 Lentisphaerota bacterium
CAACGCCCAACGCTCAACGCCGGATGGGGAGGAACGCCCAACGCTCAACGCTCAACGCCCAACGCTCAACGCCCAACGCTCAACGCCCAACGCTCAACGCCGGATGGGGAGGAACGCCCAACGCTCAACGCCCAACGCTCAACGCTCAACGCTGGCATGGGCGCGGGGCAGCGGAAAGTCGCGGGACCCTGCCGGCACGGCGGCCCGCGGTGACGCCATCCTGGAGTCGCTTGGGTCGCTTGGGTCCCTTTCCGGGGGGCGCCATCCTGGAGTCGCTTGGGTCGCTTGGGTCGCTTCCGGTGACGCCATCCTGGAGTCGCTTGGGTCGCTTGGGTCCCTTTCCGTGGGGGCGCCCGTCCCACGGCCCGGGGAGGCCTCGCGCGCGGCGCGGGCGGCGGGCGGCGGTGTGAGCGACCGCTCAGGCGCGCGGCAGGACGATGGTGAAGGTACTGCCCTTGCCGGGGGTGCTGTCGACGAGGATACGGCCCTTGTGGGCCTGGACGATGTGCTTGGTGATAGCCAGGCCGAGGCCGGTGCCGCCGGCGTCGCGGCTGCGGGCGCGGTCGATGCGGTAGAAGCGCTCGAAGATGCGCTCGAGGTGTTCCGCGGCGATGCCGCGGCCCTGGTCGGCGACGGCGATGCGAAGATCGCCGTCGCCGAGGGCGGCACGGACCGCGATGCGGGTCGCGGGCTCGCTGTAGGCGATGGCGTTGTCGAGGAGGTTCAGCACGGCCTGCTGCAGGAGCCCGGGATTGGCGAGGCAGGCGAGGTCCTCGGGGCAGTCGAGGTCGACCGTGATCTGCTTGGCGCCCGCCGCGGCGGCACGGCTCTGGACGGCCTCCGCCAGGATGGGCCGCAGCGGCTGACGGGTCAGCACCATGGTCTCGGCGGCGTTGTCGCGTTCGAGCCCGGCCAGGGCCAGGAGGTCGTTGATCAGGGCATTGAGCCGCTCGGTCTGCTGCAGGATGATGCCCAGGAAGCGCTCGGCATCGGCGCGCTCGTCGAGGGCGCCATCGAGGAGGGTCTCGACGAAGCCCTTAATCGAGGTGATGGGGGTGCGCATCTCGTGCGAGACATTCGCCGCAAAATCGCGGCGCATGGTCTCGAGGCGCTTGAGGCGGGTGACGTCATGCAGGACGACGACGGCGCCGGGCTGGCCGGCGGCGGCGTGGCTGAGCGACGACGCGCGCACCTGGAGCTGGATGTCATTGCCCTGGCTGCGCAGGACGACATCGCCCTCGGCGGGCGTCTGGCCGGCGAGGGCGCGGTCGAGGATGTCGTGGAGGTCCTTGCTGCGCACGGCCTCACGGAGCGACCGTCCGCGGAGGCGGTCCGGTTCGACTCCGAGGATGTCGGCCGCCGCCTGGTTCAGGCGGAGCACCGTGGCCTCAGCGTCGAGGGCGATGACGCCCTCGGCCATGCTGGCCAGGATGGCCTCGGCCTCCTCCTTCTGACGGGTGACCGAACGGATGCGCTCGGCAAGTTCCAGGGCGACGGCGTTGACGCTGGTGGCCAGGCCGTGGAGTTCGCGCGACGCCTGGCCCTCGAGGCGCACCGCGAGGTCGCCCTGGGCCAGGCGGTCGGCGGCGGCCTGCATGGCGGCCACCGGCGCGGTGAGGCGACGACTCAGCCAGAGGCTGACCAGCGCCCCGAGAAGAACCGAGACCACCGCCGCCGCCGCCACACGACGCGTGGCGGCGTGGCGCTGCGAATCGAGGGCCTGCAGGGGCGCCGAGGCGCGGCAGACGGCCGTATCAGGATCGCCGGGACGAATCGGCACGGCCACGTAGAGCATCGGCCGGCGCAGGGTCGGGCTGGTGCCCAGACGGCGCCCGAGGCGGCCCTGGCGTGCCGCCTGGACCTCGGCGCGATCGGCGTGGTTCTCCATGCGAGCGGGGGCTTCCTCGGTGTCGGCCAGGACGGTGCCGTCAGCCTGGATCACGGTGAGGCGGTACGGGACGCTGGCGCCGGCCCGGCGAATCCACGCCTCGAGACGCTGCGGCAGCTCGTCGGGCGGCACCTCGCGCAGGATCTCGGCAAGCAGCCGGACGGTGCACTCCATGCCGACCTGGGTCTCCGCCTCGATGACACTGCGGGCGGTGCGGCTCGAGTACCACACCGTCACCGCCACGGTGGCTGCCGCCACGGCCACGAAGCACGGAAAGATCTGCCAGATCAGCCCACGGTGTTTCATGGTGATCAGAGTTCCCGCATGCGGTAGCCGACACCGCGTACTGTCTCGAGGTAGTCGCCGTAGTGCGCCAGCTTGCGGCGCAGTCCGACAATCTGGACATCGACCGCCCGCTCGGTGACGGCGTAGGCGCTGCCGCGGACCGCGTCGATGATCTGCGTGCGCGTGAACACCCACCCGGGGCGCCGCGCCAGGAACTGCAGCAGCACGAACTCGGTCGCCGTCAGGTCGATGCCCTGCTCTCCGAGGCGCACCTGGTGGCGCACCGGGTCGATGACCAGATCGCGGTAGTGGACCACGTCGTCGGACGCCTCGGGGGCCTGCCGGACACGCCGCAGGCAGGCGCGAATACGGGCGATGAGCACGCGCGGGCTGAAGGGCTTGCAGACGTAGTCGTGAGCCCCGAGCTCCAGGCCGGCAACGACGTCGGGCTCCTCGCCCTTGGCCGTCACCATGATGACCGGTATGCCGACGGTCTGAGGGTCGCCTTTGAGGGCCCGGCAGACATCGAGGCCGTCCATGCCGGGCAGCATGAGGTCGAGCAGGACCAGGTCGGGCGGGTTCTGGCGCACCAGCCGCAGCGCCTCCTCGCCCTTGCCGGCGACCATGACCTGGTAGCCATTCTTGGCAAGGTTGTAGCGCAGCAGCTCGACGATGTCGCGTTCGTCTTCAACGACCAGGATGCGTTTGCCGTCGGCAGCGTCCATGCGGTCCTCCTGCGCCTGGCTTTAGCATAGCCCGACTTGTGGGCCTCGGCGCCTGAAATGTCTCATCATGGCGTCCAGTATGACGCCGGCGCATTGCGGCGAGGTCAGGCGCCGGTTAGAAAACCGTGAGGGTCCGGCGCCCGGAGCCGGCGTCCGGAGGCGGGGCCGGCCGCAGCGCCGGCGGCGACGGACGGCTCTGATGGCCGAACCCGGCGCGTCGGCACGGCGCCGCCCCCTAACGGAATCCTAACCCGGCCCTCACCGGGGCTGCACCGGCGTGCGGCACAGTGTGGAGTGTAAGCCAGGCCCGGCGACCGCGGCGGCTGCCACCGCAGCCCGGCACGCAGTGGGCCGGGCAGGCCCTACACCAGGAGGACCGCCATGACAACAAGAACGTGGTTGCTGCAGACCGCCGCCGCCATCGCGCAGCAGGCCCTGGAGTCGGTCGGCATCACGCCGTAAGTCATCGGAGACGGGAGTCCCTGTGAGCACCGGCATACCCACCTGCTCCCATCCCTCGACGCACGTCCCTCGTCCCTCAAGGCTAAGGGAGTCCCTGTGAGCACTGGCACCCCTACCAGCGGCCGGATACGGGCCACGAAGACCACCTGGCGCGTGCGTTGCGCCGAGGTCGTCTCGCGCGCCCTGATCACGGTCGGCGGCATCGGGACGATCCTCTCGGTACTGACGGTCTTCATCTTCCTGCTGTGGGTGGCACTGCCGCTGGTGCGTCGGGCCGCGGTCGCGGAACGCGCGGCCGTGCCCCTGCCTGTGCAGACAGCGTCGCCGCTGGGCATCGGCCTGGACGAGTACGGCCTGATGGGCTGGGTGCTTCAGGCCGATGGCCGCCTGCTGAACCTCGACCTCCGCGACGGCGCCGTCCTGGAACGCCGCGAGCTGTTGACCGGCACGCGCGTGACGGCCTTCTCGCAGGCTCTCGACAGCGACTCGGTGGCGGTGGGCCTGGCCGATGGCGCGGTACGCTTCGGCCGGATCGGCTTCGGCACCGAGTTCATCGAGGCCGACGCGGCCCCCGCGGCCTGGCAGGGCCTGAGCGCGGGAGCGGTCCTCCGGGAAGACGCCACGATCGTCCAGCGCCTCTCCGAGAGCCAGTTCCGCCGGCGCCGTCTGGAGGTCGTCCTCGACGACCCGCTGCCGCTGTCCCCGGGCGCCGCCATCGTGCTTCTCGATCACCTCGACGGGCCTTCCGGACGGCTCTGCGCGGCCTGGAGTCAGGACGGCCAGGCCCGCCTGGCACAGATAACCGAACGGCGCAACATCCTCACCGGCAAGACCACCCGGAACCGCCGCGAAGCGGTGCTGCCGGTGCAGCCGCGAGACGGGCTCGGTGCGCCGGCCTTCCTCGTCCTCTCGGGGCTCGGCGACACCGTCAGCCTAGCCTGGTCCGACGGCCACCTCGTCCGCTGCAGCACCCGCGACCTCAGTGCCCCGGCGGTCCTCGAAGCGGTCGACCTCCTGGGGGATCCGCCCGGGCAGCGCCTGACGCGCCTGCAGCCCCTCCTGGGCGGCACGACCCTCCTGGCCGGAGACAGCGGCGGCCGCGTGCGGGCCTGGTTCCCGGTGTGGGCTGATGGCGCCGGCCCGGCGGCCTCCAGCACCCGCCTGGTGGCGGCGCATACCCTGCCCGGCCCGGCCGCGCCGGTGGCGAGCCTGGCCTCGTCGGCGCGGACCCGCCTGGTAGCGGTCGGTTATGCCGACGGCAGCGCCCGGCTCTTCCACGTCACCAGCCAGAAGGAACTCGCCCGCCTCGAGGCGTTCACCGGCAGTCCGGTGCAGGCCCTGGCCCTGGCGCCGAAGGACGACGCCATCGCGGCGATGAGCACCACCCAGGCGCGCCTCTGGAGCCTCGATCCGCGCCACCCGGAGGCGTCCCTGCGGGCGCTCCTTGGGCCGGTGTGGTACGAGGGCGCGACCGGTCCGGCCCATGTCTGGCAGTCGACCTCCGGCACCGACGACTTCGAGCCCAAGTTCGGCCTCGTGCCCCTGATCTTCGGGACGATCAAGGCGACCGTCTTCTCGATGGTCCTGGCGGTGCCGATCGCGCTCCTGGCGGCGCTGTTCACCAGCGAGTTCCTGCCGCCGCGGGCGCGGCAGTGGATCAAGCCGACGGTCGAGCTGATGGCGAGTCTGCCGAGCGTGGTCCTGGGCTTCCTGGCGGCGCTGGTGATCGCCCCGGTGGTGACCGACCGCCTCCCGACCGTCCTGGCGGCCTTCTACGCCCTGCCCCTGTCCTGCCTCCTGGGCGCCTACGCCTGGCAGACGCTGCCGCGCCGCCTGGCGCTGCGCCTGAGCCGCTGGCGCTTCCTGTTCATCGGTGCCAGCCTGCCGCTGGGAGCTCTTCTGGCCCACCTCAGCGGGCCCTGGCTCGAGCGGGCCTGCTTCGCCGGCGACCTCAAGCGCTGGCTGGACGGCCAGGTCGGCGACCCGGTCGGCGGCTGGTTCTACCTGCTCCTGGGGCCATCCTGCGCCGTCGTCGCCTGGCCGCTCGGGCGCGCCCTGGGGGCCTGGGTGCGTGCCCGCGCCGCCCAGCGCGGCCGCGGCACTGCGGCCCTCCTGGACCTGTGCCGTTTCCTGGCGGTCCTGGCCGCGGGTGCGGCCCTGGCACTCATGGGCGCCGAGCTCCTCGAGGCCCTCGGCTTCGACCCGCGCCGGAGCATCCTGGGCACCTACGTGCAGCGCAATGCCCTCGTCGTCGGCTTCGTCATGGGCTTCGCCATCATCCCGATCATCTACACCATCGCCGAGGACGCCCTGGCGGCGGTGCCGGAGCACCTCCGCTCCGCCTCGCTGGGCTGCGGCGCGACGCCGTGGCAGACGGCCATGCGGCTGGTGGTTCCGACGGCGATGAGCGGCCTGTTCTCGGCCGTGATGGTCGGCCTGGGCCGAGCCGTCGGCGAGACCATGATCGTGCTCATGGCCGCCGGCAACACCCCCGTCCTGGAGTGGAACATCTTCAACGGCTTCCGGACCCTCTCCGCGAATCTGGCCGTGGAGCTGCCCGAGGCAGTCCGCGACAGCACTCACTACCGCACCCTCTTCCTGGCCGCCCTGGTGCTCTTCCTCATGACCTTCGTGATCAACACCATCGCCGAGCGCATTCGAGCCGGCTTCCGTGAAAAGGCGGGTCACCTGTGACACCTTCGTCATCCACCCCCGACACCCCCGGCAGCGGTCGCGCCGCGGCCCCGCGGCGTGCGCGCGCGGTCTCGCTGGTGGCCGAGTGCGAGCCGATGGTCTGGCTGACCGGCGCCGGACTGGCCCTGGCGCTGTTCATGATCGTCGTGCTCCTGGCCCTCCTGGGCTTCGAGGGCACGCGCAGCCTGTGGCCCCGGCCGCTCCTCCTGATCGAACGCGCCGACGGCACCCGGCTGATGGGCGAGGTGACGCGCCACGAGACCGCCACCACCCGCCACGACGCCGATGACACAGGCCGGCGGCGGCTCCTGCGCACCGGCAATGTCGAACTGACCGGCGAGCACTACACCTGGGTCCCGGACGCGGCGGTGCAGCGCGAGGAACACCCGGAGTGGGCCCTGGTCGTGGAACGTCTTGCCTGGGGGCGTTTCTACGGGCTGCCCACGGCGTTCCGGCGCGATGGCGAGGTCGTCGCCGAGACCCCCGGGGCGGTCTGGGAGGCCTTCCGGCAGGCGCATCCCGGCGTGCGCCGGCGCTGGGCCGAGCGGCGGCGCCTCGAGACCGTCGACGTAGGCCGGGTCAACCGGACGCTCGAGCAGGCCCGCCTGCGGGTGCGCCGGGCGGCATTGCGCGACGGCCCCGCCGCCGCCTCCACGCGGGCGGCCGAGGCGGCCCTGGCGGCGGCCGAGGCCGCCACCGCGGCGACCTTCGCCGAGCTGCAGGAGCGCATCGAGTCACTGAACCAGGCCAACGCCGCGCACGAGATCGTGCTGGTCACCGCCGACGGCACCGAGCGGCGTCTGGCCCTGGCCGACGTCGTGCGGGCCTACCCCGCCAACCGCCTGGGATGGGCCGGCCGGCTCGGCGTCTACCTGGCGCGCTGGCGCGAGTTCCTCTTCGACAACCCGCGCGAGGCCAACAGCGAGGGCGGCGTCTTCCCGGCCATCTTCGGGACGGTGGTGATGACCCTGCTGATGTCGGTGGCGGTGGTGCCCTTCGGGGTTCTGGCGGCGCTGTACCTGCGCGAGTACGCCCGTGCCGGCCTGGTGGTGACCACGGTACGCATCTCGATCAACAACCTCGCCGGCGTCCCGAGCATCGTCTTCGGCGTCTTCGGCCTGGGCTTCTTCTGCTACCTGATCGGCGCCTCGATCGACCAGGTGTTCTTCGCCGCGCAGTTACCGAACCCGACCTTCGGCAAGGGCGGCATCCTCTGGGCCGCCCTGACCCTGGCCCTGCTGACGGTGCCGGTGGTGATCGTCGCCACCGAGGAGGCCCTGGCGGCGGTACCGAACTCGATGCGCGAGGGCTCCTACGCCTGCGGCGCCAGCAAGTGGCAGACGATCCGGCGCATCGTCCTGCCGCGGGCCATGCCGGGCATCATGACCGGGATGATCCTGGCCCTGGCCCGCGGCGCCGGCGAGGTGGCGCCCCTGATGCTGGTCGGCGCCGTCAAGCTGGCGCCGGAGCTGCCGATCGACGGCACGGCGCCCTTCCTGCACCCCGAGCGCAGCTTCATGCACCTCGGCTTCCATATCTACGACCTCGGCTTCCAGAGCCAGAACAGCGAGGCCGCCAAGCCGATGGTCTTCACCACTGCCCTGCTGCTGATCGCCATCGTCTTCTGCCTGAATCTCCTGGCGGTCTGGCTGCGGCAACGCCTGCGGCGGCGTTTCGCCGCGGCGTCATTCTAGCCCCGGCGGGCCGGACAGGTATTAAAGGTTAACAGAGCACGCTGACGAGGATAGCGACCATGGTACAGACCCTGGACCAGCAACCCCGCACCCGCGACCGCGGCGGCCGCCTCGCCGACGTGGCGCAGGGCCTGGCGGTGCCGACCGAGACGCACGCCGAACTCGCCGCGGAGAAGGCGGTGCTCGAGGTGCACGACTTCAGCCTGTTCTACGGCGCCAAGCAGGCCCTCTTCGATGTCTCCATGCGCATTCCCGAGGGCAAGGTCACGGCCCTGGTCGGGCCGTCCGGCTGCGGCAAATCGACGCTCCTGCGTTCGGTCAACCGCATCAACGACCTGCTCAGCCAGGTCCGCGTGCGCGGCGACATCCGCCTCAACGGCGACTCGATCTACGGCCCCGAGGTCGACGTCATCGAGCTGCGCAAGCGCATGGGCATGGTCTTCCAGAAGCCGAATCCCTTCCCGATGAGCATCGCCGAGAACGTCATCTACGCCCTGCGTCTCGACGGCGAGCGCCGGCGCGGCGTGCTCGAGGAGGTCTGCGAGCGCAGCCTGCGGGCGGCGGCGCTGTGGGACGAGGTCAATGACCGCCTCAACGACAGCGCCCTCGGCCTCTCCGGCGGCCAGCAGCAGCGCCTCTGCATCGCCCGCGCCATGGCCGCCGAGCCCGAGGTCCTGCTCATGGACGAGCCGTGCTCGGCCCTCGACCCGATCGCCACCAGCCGCATCGAGGACCTCATCGACTCGATGCGCGGACGCTACTCGATCCTGATGGTCACCCACAACATGCAGCAGGCCGCCCGCACCAGCGACTACACCGCCTTCATGTACCTCGGACGGCTGATCGAATACGGCCCGACCCCGACAATCTTCCAGAAGCCACACCTCACCGAGACCCTCGAGTACGTCACCGGCCGCTTTGGCTGAACCGGAGAGCACCCATGCGCGCGCACTTCACTCATGACATCAAGGCCCTCGGCGGGATGCTGGCCGACTTGGCCGCCCTCGTGCAGCACAACGCCGAGCGCTCGTTGCGGGCGCTGCTCGAGGCCGACGCGGTGCTGGCCGTTCAGGTCATGCGCGACGACCAGAGCGTCAACAGCCTCGAGGTGCGTATCGAGGCCGAGTGCCTGCGCCTGACGGCGCTGTTCCAGCCGGTCGCCGACGACCTGCGCTACCTGGTCGTGGCCCTCAAGGTCAACCGCGAGCTGGAGCGTATCAGCGACCTGGCCGTCGATATCGCCCGCGAGGTGCATCGCCTGCCACCGGGGCCGAGCACCGCGTGGCGACGGTCGCTGGCCGGGCTGACAGCGCGCGTTCTGGATATGGTCCAGGGCAGCGCCGAGGCCCTCGTCCAGCGCGACGACGCCCTCGCGGCACGCATCTGGGCCATGGACCGCGAGATCGACCGGGGCTGCCTCCAGGGCCAGCGCGAGGTCGAGGCGCTCCTCGAGACCGAGACCGACGGCAGCGTCGTCAGAGGCCTGGTGTCCATGCTGGCCGTGCTCTGGCAGCTCGAACGCCTGGCCGACCATGCCAAGAACATCGCCAAGAACGTCATCTACCTCGTCCAGGGCGAAATCGCCCGACACCGCGCCGCCGACTTCCGCCCGCGGGTCGTCAACAAGGCCATCCGCGCGCTCTTCGTCGACGCCGACGGCCGCGTCGACAGCCCCCTGGCCGCCGCCCTGACCAACCACCTCGCCGGCGACCGCCTCGAGGCGGTCAGCGCCGCGGTCATGCCCGGAACAATCGCTGCCGGCGTGAAGGACGTCCTGCGCGAGGCCGGCATCGCCGCGGCGCTGCGCCCGGCTGAGGATGTCTATCACGTCCTGAAGCTGGAAGGACCCTTCCGCTACCTGGTCAGCCTCGGCGACTCGGCCGCGGCCCGCTGCCCGCCACCGCCACGCGGCACCCAGGAGGTCCACTGGAACCTCCCCGGAGAAAGCGCCCCTGGCGACGGCGGCGACCTGGCGCGCCTGCGCGCCCGCCGCGAAGCCCTGCAGCAGCAGCTCGACGCCTGGCTCGCCAGCCTGCCGGATGCGGCTGAGACGCCGACCCCGACCGCGGCCCAGGCCAACGAAAGGCCCGATTGACGCGGGAAGGACATGCCGCCGCTACAGCGTCGTCCCCGGGGCAGAACGCCAGGTATAGCAGAGCCACACATCGCCCGCAGCGCCACCTTGCGGACCGCCGGCATGGCGCCCTGTAAGGGCATCATTCGTCAGCCCAGGGCAACGCCCTGGGAAATGGACCGTTCCGCATGGCAGGCTGAAAGTCTGCGACAAAACGACGCACGCAACGCCGCGACGTTTCATACGAGCCAGCCCCGCCGGGTGCCGCCCGCACTGCCAGAATAGTCCTGTTCTGTCTTGTTTTCGACGCATTCGTTCAGAAAAAGCGCATCCAGGACTGTAAAATCACCTCTTGGCCTGTATACTAATGGATTCGGTCCACCCTCGCATCCGCCGGCACCTGCGGCGTGCGTCGCGCGGGCGGGAGAGTCACGTCAACGACGGGAATGCAGATCTATGGCTCGACAGTGTCCCCTGGAGAAGGTTCGCAATATCGGCA
>JAAYZO010000868.1 GCA_012514865.1 Lentisphaerota bacterium
TCGCTGACCAAACATGCAAGCCGGGAATCTTCAAACAGCCCTGCAGAAGCGCCGCCAGGGGTGGCGGCGGCTCTTGGCAGGGGCTAGACTAGCCCCGGCATGGTTGGCGGCGGTGCACCCATGGGCGCGCTGTCGCGCCCCCCTAGGGTCGGCCGGGCCGCCGGGCGGGTGTGCCGAGGCTGTCTTGAGGACCACGCAACGACGCGGCGGGTCGTGCCGGGCGGCGAGCATCGCTCCCGGCGTCGGGGCCTGCCGCACCAGGAGACAACGATGCGCTGCCTTGTCGCCGTCGGTATGGTCATGTCTGCCCTGTGGGTCGGCGCCGCCGATCCGGAGCCCCTCAGCAGCCTGGAGGCGTGGGCGGATCCCGCCGGGGTGGTGCACGTGCGCTGGATCACGGCGGCGCCATCCAAGGGCGCCGTACTCTGGGGCCGCCAGGCCGGGGCGTTGGACCAGTCCGTACCCGAAGACCCGTCCTGCCTGCGCGGCACCACCAACAACCGCGACTCCGGCCAGGGCTACGCCAACAACCACCGCGCCGATTTCACCAACCCCGGCGCCTGGCCGGTGTTCTGCCGGGTGACGGCGACGACCCGCGAAGGCGCGGAGCTGACCTCGGCGGTCCTGACCGTGGCCGCGCCGCGGCTGCCGGCCAGTCGGGCCGACGTCGGGCGCATCACCCTCGAGGTCGACCCCGGCCAGTGGCCTTTCCCGGTCATGCCGGTGACCTTCGGGGTGCCCTTCCCGCGCGGCGCGCTGGGCCGTCCCGAGGACCTCCGCCTCCTGGCGGGCGCGGCCGAGGTGCCGGTGCAGGCCCGCGTCGTGACGCGCTGGCATGCCGACCAGAGCATCAAGTGGCTCCGCCTCGACGCCGCCGTGCCGCGCGAGACGCGCCAGGTCGTCCTCGAGTATGGCCGCGGCGTCGCCGCCGGCGCCGCCCCCGCGGCGGCGATGCCGGCCGGCTTCCCGGATGGCCTCCCCGCGGATCTGCTCGTCCTGACCGACCCCGATGGCACCGCCCGGACCTTCCAGGTCGAACGCCGCCAGGACGAGGAGGCCGGCCCGGTCAAGGTCGTGACCCGCTTCGATGGACACTTCGGCGGCGCCGACGGCGCCCGCTGGGCGGCGTCGGTGCGCTGGCACCGCTGGCAGGGCGTCCCGGCGGGGCGCTGGGATGTGACTCTGATGAACCAGAACCTCGCCGCCGAGATGACCGCGATCCAGTCCTTCGAGATGCGCCTGCCCGCGGCGGCCGCCGCCGGCGAGATCCGCGTCGGCCGCGGCGAGGCGACGGTCGCCCTGGCCGAGGGCGAGCGGGTCCTCCAGCGCGAGGACTCGGAGTGGATCCACGAGCCCGCCGGCACGCTCGGCAAACGCCTCGACGGCGTCATCCAGATGCCCGGCGGGATGGTCGTCCTGCGGCACTTCTGGGAGCAGTGGCCGGCCGCCGTCGGGCGCCAGGACGGCCGCCTCGTGCTCGGGCTCTGCCCGCGCCTCCCGGAGGGCTTCTACGCCGGCCGCGCCAACGAGGATAAGTACTACTACGCGGTGCGCGACAGCCGGCATACCTTCCGCCAGGGCTGGTCGAAGACCTGGGAGGTCTGGACCACCCCGACGGACACCGGCGCCGGCCTGGCCGGCGACCAGCCGGTGGTCAGCCTGCCGCCGGCCTGGATCGAGGACAGCGGCGCCCTCGGACGACTGGCCGTGGCCAACCGCGACCAGTTCACCGGCTATGACGAGACCCTCCAGGCCATCATCGACGGCTTCCCCGCCGAGCGCGACCGGCAGCGCGAGTATGGCATGTCGAACTTCGGCGATTGGTACGGCGAACGCACCTGGAACTGGGGCAACCTCGAGTACGACCTCGGCCATGCCTTCCTGACGCAGTTCGCGCGCAGCGGCTACGCCCCCTTCCGGCGGCAGGCCGATGCCATCCTGCGCCACCAGCGCGATGTCGACACCCGCCACGCCGCCGCCGACCCGCGCCGCGTCGGCCAGCAGTGGATCCACAGCATCGGCCACACCGCCGGCTACTACGACAACGCCTATAAGGATATGAAGGTCTACGCCGGCACCGGCTGGAGCGACAACCGCGGCCACATCTGGGCCCAGGGCATCCTCGAGCACTACCTCTTCGGCGGCGACGCGCGGTCGTGGGAGACCGGCCTGCTGATCGCCGACTGGGCCGCCGGGCCGCAGACGACGAACTTCTACTACGGCCTGGCCCGCGAGCCGGGCTGGATGCTCAAGCTGGTCATGAGCGCCTACGCCGCCAGCGAGGACCCGTTCTACCTCAACGCCGCACGCATCATGGCCGACTACTGCCACCGGCATAGCCTCGAGAGCGGCGACCGCGGCTTCTACTTCCACAAGCTCAGCACCGGCCACTGCAACTGCCCCGACGACGCCAAGCACTCCGGCGAGGCCGGCTTCATGCTGGCCACTCAGATGACCGGCCTGGCTATGTACTACGACGTCAGCCGCGATCCGGTCGTCGCCGACGACATCGCCAAGACGGCGCGCTTTGTCATGGACTCGATGTGGGAGCCCGCCGACCAGGCCTTCCGGTATACCTCCTGCCCGTTCACCAGCGCCGGCGCGGGCAGCACCTGGATCCTCATGCACGGCCTGGCCTTCGGCGCCCGCCACGCCGGCGACGCCGAGCTGGCGGAGGTCTGTCGGCAATCACTGGCGGCGGCCTGGAGCAGCCTGCCGCGCTCGGGCAAGAGTGCCGGCTATGTCCTCTGCAACTCGGCGCAGGCCCTCGACGCCATCGCGCAACTGCCCGGGAAGCCCTTCCGCGACTATCTCCGTGACACCGCGTCGATGCTGAGCAGCCCGACCCGGCGCAGCCTGCCGACGCTGGTGCCGAATCCGGACTTCGAGGACGGCATCTCCGGCTGGCCGTCGCGCGGCTGGCAGGTCGCCCAGGGCACCGACGTCGTCCACGGCGGCGCCGCGGCCCTGCGCATCACCGGCAGCCTCGCGAAACAGAATGAGTACCTCAACACCACCTACGACAGCAGCGCCGGGGCGCCCTGGGAGATCCGCGGGCTCACCCCCGGCGCGCGCTACCGCCTCAGCGCCTGGCTGCGCATCGACCAGATCAGCGAGGGGGCCCCCGCGCCGAACCTCCGACTCGCCTTCCGCGACGCCGGCGGCACCCGCGGCGGTGCCCCGACATCCGCCTACGACCTGACCCGCCTCGGGACCTGGCAGTGCCTCACCGGCGAGGCGGTCATCCCGGAGTGGAATACCCGCAACTACATCGCCCTCAATACCAACACCCGCGAGGCCGTCGAGGTCGTCATGCACCTCGATGACGTGCACCTCACGCCGGTCGACGAGGCCCTGCCCGAGTCGCCGCGGCTGATCCGCCTCGAGCCCGGCGCCGCCGCCCTCGACGGCGCCGCCAAGGTCGCGCCCAGCGCCCAGTTCCGCGGCGACGCGGCCATCCAGGGCCCCGGCGCCGCCACGTGGGAGCTCCCCGGCACCGCTGCCGGGACCTACGCCCTCTGGCTGCGCCTCGACAAGGGCGCCCGCCTCGGGCGCGTCCTGGCCGGGACGAGCGTGGTCGCGACGGCGGTGCAGGCCGACGAGGCGGTGTGGGTACGCGCCGGCGAGGTGGTCGTGCCGGCCGCCGGCACGACCCTCCGCCTGGAACGCCTCGGCGAGGCGACCCGCGTCGGCCGGGCCGTCCTCAGCAACGTCCCCGGCAGCCTCCCCGCAACCTTGCCGTAACCCCGACCGGCCCCGGGCCGGCGCCGCTATCCCGGCGCCGTGCCCGCCCGGGTAGAGCACCACGAACCAACGTCTTCTGCGCCGGCCCCGTCAGAGCACCGGCTTCAGCCCCATCCCCGGCGCCCGGGGGAGCCGGCTATGGCCGGGCGAAACATCGCTCGCCACCAGTGTGGAGCGCGAGTGTCCACAGACGCGAACGCGTCCACGAGCCATAACGGCATCGACAGCACAACGACGCCATGTTTCATACGAGCCGGCAGGGTGCCATGTGCCGTCAGGCCGCGTCGACGCGGCACTCTGCCCCAGAGACCGCATTCCTGCCCCAACGGGAGATCGACGGCAACGCCGTAAGTACCCCGTAAATCGGCTCTTCCGTCACTGGCAGGGAACCGCCAGTGACGGAAGAGCCGGCGGGGCGCAGCACAGCATGAAGTGCTTCAGGACCTCCCTGTGGAGCTGCGCGACCTCGGCGCTGAAGATACTCCGGGGCCGCGGCAGGTCGATGACGAACTCGCGCTGGATGCGCCCCGGCCGGGCCGTCAGCAGGATGATGCGGTCCGCGAGGGTGATGGCCTCCTCGATGGCGTGCGTGACGAAGATGACCGTCTTGCGGTCGCGCTCCCAGATGCCGAGCAGCTCGATGTCGAGACGATTCCGGGTCTGTTCGTCGAGGTTGCTGAAGGGCTCGTCCATGAGGAGCACGGCCGGGTCGAGGGCGAGGGTGCGGGCGATGGCCACCTTCTGCTTCATGCCGCCGGACAGCTCGTGCGGCCGCGCGTGGTCGAAGCCCTTGAGACCCACGAGGTCGAGGTAGTCACGGGCCATCCGACGCTGGTCCACTCGCGAGCGGCCTTGGATCTCGAGGCCCCACATGACGTTCTCCAGGGCCGACTTCCAGGGCAGCAGGCTGGGCTCCTGGAAGACGACGCCGCGGTCGGGACCGGGGCCGGCGATCGGGTCGCCGGCGAGCGTGACACGGCCGGCCGTGGGCTGGATGAAGCCGGCGATGAGGTGGATGATCGAACTCTTGCCGCAGCCGCTCGGGCCGACGATGCAGACGAACTCGTTGCGGCGGACTTCCAGACTGACGTCGCGTAGCGCCACCACGCCCTTGCCGGCGAGGCGGTCGATGTAGGCCAGAGAGACGTCCTGGAGCTTCAGCATGTCCTGGGTCTCAGTCGCTGCGGGTGCGTTCCGTGATGCGCCGTTCGATGACCGCGAAGACCACCTTCTCGAAGACCAGCCCGACGGCGCAGATGATGGCGATGCAGACGAAGGCCGCCTCGAAATCCAGGCTCCAGCGCGCCTGGATGATGGCATAGCCCAGCCCGAGGCCGACGCCGACGACCATCTCCGCGGCGATGAGCACACGCCAGCCGTTGGCGAAGCCGATGCGCAGGCCGTTGACGACGGCCGGGAGGGCCGCCGGCAGCATCACCTGGCAGAACACCCGCGGCCAGGAAGCGCCCATCATGCGGGCGGCGCGGCAGTAGATGTCGGGCACCGCCTCGATGCCGCCCGCGGTGTTGATGATGATCGGCACCAGCGCGGTGATGAAGATCATGAAGACGGTCGCGGTGTTGCCGATCCCGAAGAGCAGCAGCGCGATCGGCACCCAGGCCAGGCCGGGAATGAGCTGAATCACGGTGGCCAAGGGCATCATCACCTCGTGCAGACGCCTCGAGACCCCCACGACCAGGCCCAGACCCAGGCCCGCCGCCACCGCCAGGAGGTAGCCTGCCAGCCAGCGCCGCAGGAAGCTGCTGAGGACGTGCTCACCCACCGAGTAGCCGTAGAGCTTCTCGCCGCGCAGCATCGCCACGAGCCGCCCCAGGCAGTCTCCCGGCGTCGGGAACTCGACACCGCGCTGCCAGCGGACCCACCCCGCCAGGGCGTACCACACCGCGACCATCAGGCCCAACGAGAGGAGGTGCCGACCGGCACGGCAAAGACCGGCACGGAGGCGGCCCTCGCGAACCTCGAACTCAGCCTTGGAGAGGTCGTAGGCGGTGTGAGCCATGGTCATTCTGCCGAACATAGCACCGCCGGCCGGGTCTGCTCAGGGCGGCCTCAACGGCCCCAGGGCTGTTTGAAGATCGCGGCGGCGCCCACTCGGTCACCCTGGAGGGGTGCCAGATCGTAGCCGGGGGTCGCGCGCAGCCCGACCCCCGGAAA
>JAAYZO010000869.1 GCA_012514865.1 Lentisphaerota bacterium
AGGCCCGAGGGCAAACGCCCAACGCCGAACGCTCAACGTCAAACGCCCAAGGCCCGAGGGCAAACGCCCAACGCCGAACGCTCAACGTCAAACGCCCAAGGCCCGAAACCCAAAGCCAGATGGCGAACTCCGAACTCATCCCCCCGACACCCGACCCTCGACCCTTTGGGTTGCGGGCACAGCCCGCGCTGGGGCTGTACGTGTGAAGACAGGCTTGACTCCAAGCGTTCCTACGGCCATATAGGGACATTCCGCCAAACCGGCTTGCCGGGTTGGGGAATACCCGGTCGCTCTTGTGCAGAAAGGTGCCCCTCATGGCCGCCAGCCCGCCCGTCACCCATCTCTTCGACTTCGAGTTCACGAATGATCGCATGCGGCCGTACGTCATGGCCGAGTTCGCCGCCCACGGCGCCCGCAACCTGGTCCTGACCGACACCCTCATACGCGAGATCGTCAAGGCGCCCGGGTTCGCGAAGGCCCTCCGCAAGGACCTCCAGGCCACCGGCATGCGTTTCGTCGATGCCCACGCCCCCTTCGGCACGGTCGAGGATCTCAACCTCCCCATCGCCGCCCTGCGGCCGGCCATGCTGATCCGGCAGAAACTCGCGCTGGAGATCATCGCCGACTTCGGCGTCGACAGCATCACCTGCCACGTCGGGAACACACCCGCCGAGTTCGCCGAGTTCTCACTGGATTGCCTGCATGACAGCATCATCCGCTCGCTGGATGAACTCCTGCCCGTGGCCGAACGGCTCGGTATCACCATCGCCATCGAGAATATCTGGTTCGCCACCAGCACCCCGGAGAAGCTCCTGGCGGTCGTGCGACACTTCGACTCCGACCACCTCGGCCTCTGCTACGACGCGGGACACGCCAACCTCATGGCCAGAGACCGCGGTGTCGAGACCGCCAACCCCGTCGATGCCTGGAAGCGCTTCGGACCCGTCGCCTACGACCCCCGGATCCTCGAGAAGATGCTGCCCGCCGTGACGACCTGCCATCTGCACGACAACAACGGCCTCTGCGATGAGCACCTCCTGCCCGGCCGAGGCACCATCGACTGGCCCCGCATCATCGCGCTCCTCCGAACCGCACCGCGCCTCAAGTGCTTCCAGAACGAGGTGATACCGGTGCGGACAGGGGCCTCCATCGCCGACGTCTGCCGCACCTTCGAAGCGCTCTTCGCAGCGTGAAGCGCGCCCGCGGCACCGCCAACCGGCCGGGACACCCCGGAGGCAGGCCCATTCGGTTCAGACCTGTCTTCGCACGCTTGCTGGCTTCTGACTGCCAGGTGACGATGCGTGTAGAGACAGGTTTGACCCTAACCTGGATTATTCGCGAAGCGCGGATGCTTCGCTCACCATCCACTTGCGCCGCAACTCGTTGCGGCGCAGGTTTCGACGCGCGTCGCGGCGCGCCGCCTGCTCAAGGTTAGCCCTGAGCAAGAGGCCGCACGTGCCTCGCGTCGAAGCCCGAAGGGTGGCCTGTTCACGGGCCGCCGTGCGGCGCGTGAACAGGTCAGGCTAAGTGTCCTCGTCCGCCCTGTCCACTCCGTCCATCTCGTCCACGCCCCGCCGCCGCCCCCCTGGTACCGGCGCCTGGGTCCCGGCCGCTGCGGCTGGGCCGCGGGGGTCAGGACGGTCACCCGTGCCTGTCATGGGCGGTCCGCAACTACCGCACTCTACCTCTTGCACCGTCTTTAGAGCGCGTTAATTTGCCTTTGGAGAACAGAGTGTAGTGCAGGCTTCCGGGAGCGGCTGCCACGGCCGGGCACGTGGGTTTGGCGGGTTCGGCCAGGCCGCAGGAGACGGGAGGACTCGCATGGCCGGGACGCGTTACTCGCTGAGGCAGCTCCTGGTGGGCCTGGTCGCGGTTGTCGTCATTGTCTGCTGTGGACTCTACGTGCACCGGCAGTGGCAGCGGCTGGACCCCAAGCGTGCCCGCCGGGGTCCACCGACGGCCGCGCAGCGCTGGCATCTGAGTCAATCTGGCGGCGCCGGCCTCACCGACGCCGCCAGCGTCGTCGACTGGCGCCTCTCGGCCCAGCCGGCCATGGCCCCGGCGGACACGCCGCCGGTGGTCCAGCGTTCGGGAGTCTGGTCCTCGTATTCCCTGGATGACAGCGGCACGCGCCATTGGCGCCTCCCGGAGGTCCGCCCCGCGGTCGCCATCGCCGTTGACGTCGTCCTGACGTCGAGCGATGGCAAGGCCCCGTCACTCTGGCCGGGCCTGGCGGCCCTGCGACTGCTGCGCGGCGAGTCGCCCGATGGGCCTTTCCGCCCGGTGAGCGAGGTCCCGCGGGACCAGGCCGCGCAGGGGGTCCCGGAAAGGAGCGTGAGGGTGGGCTCGGCGGAGCCCCTCTACACCCACCGGATCGTCGTCTTCGACCTGAACCCGGATCTGTCGGCCGTGCAGTCCTACAGGATCCAGATGCTCGGCGCCGGGGGGGAGGTCCTGGAGGAGAGCGGGCCTTTTACGGGTTGGGCCATGGCGGCGCCAGAGGCGCAGGCGGAATCGGACGCCCAGGGCCTGCTCGTGCTGAAGTGGAAGGCCCCGACGTTGCCGGCCGACCGCTTCGTGGGTCAGCCCCATCTGGTGACGGGCCTCTCCAGCCCAACGCACTACCTGGCATTCGATGCCCTGAACAGCGGCTTTGACGAGTTGGGGCGCTTCCCGGTGGCGGCGGGAGAGTTCACCGTCCCGGTGCCGACGGGTGACCGCAACTCCAACCTGATGGTAGCGCAATTCGCGGTCATCGGGGCGACGCGGCGGCAGACGTGGTCCAGAAGCCGCGGACCCGCAGAGGACACCGTGCTCGTGGGAGTCAGCGCCGTCGTCGCGGGTCGAGGGGGGCAGCCGGCGCTGTCTGAAGCCCGCCCCGACCAGGGCGCCCTGGCCCTGACGCCGCGGCGGGTGGACCACACCTACGCCGGCAACCAGCGTGGTACGGCGTTTACCGTCTATCCTCGGGTCTTCGTTTCGGCCACCCTGGAGTCCCTGGTTGTCCGCTACGCCAAGCGAGGGACCACGAAGGCCATCACGACGCCGACGCGGTCCAGTTACGAAGAGCCCGTCGGGCTGGGCGAGCGCTGCGTCTACACGCTCACTGTCAGGGACGGCGACGCGACGAAGACCCTGACCGCGTCGGCTTACTCGCCGCCGGCGCCGGTGGGCTTTGGGGCCATCACGGCGCCGAACGCCATCCGGCTGCTCTGGGATCCGCTCGTGATCGAGACCGACGAATGGGCCACCCCGCCCGAACTGGTGGTGCGGCGACTGGCCACCACCGATGCCCGAGCACCCTTCAGCAACGCAGTCTCGCTGTCGGTGCATTTTGTCGAGATCGCCCGGCTGCCCGCCACCGCGACCGAATTCACGGACCGCCAGGTCCGTCCCGGTGATGAGTACTTCTATGCCCTCGATCTGGAGGGCGTCGTGCGGGCCACCTGCACCGTCGGCGATCGGCGCGATATCGCCATCAACCTGCCGGTGCGCTGCGGGAGCGGCCTGAATGGCACCTGGGCGCCGTTGCTGGTGAAGGCGGAGATCAGCGGACCGGTCCGGGTAGCGGTCAGCACAGACATGCTCAGAGGCACGGACGCGGAGACGGCCCGTGCCGCCATGGAGGCCGGCCTGCGATGCGAGCCCTGGATCCGCCTGGTGGAGCGGTCCGACGCGGGGCAGCTCCTGGACGAGGGTCATCTCACGGCGTTCGGCAAGGGCGAGGCACAGGCCGGCACGGCAGGGCCCGCACCGGCCGTCCAGGCCGCCGACGTGGTCGTGGACTGCCGGATGCACGGCGATGTGCGCACGCCGCGGAACGAGGTGGGACTGACCGACGTAGGGCGACAGCAGCGCGAGGTCCTGGGCTCCTGGGCAGCCCACGAGACGCCCTGGGCCGAGGTGGCTGCAGCCGTCGTCAGCCGCCTGAAGGCCCAGTTCCCGGACTGGGAGCAGCGGGCGGCCCGTGCCGCCGCGCCGGCCGACGCGCCGGCGCGCCTGACGCTCGCCGTCATGGCGCTGGAACCGCTCATCGCGGCGTGCGACGACACCCTGCCGCCCGGCACCCTGGAGGGCCTCCTCGCAGTGGCCCTCTCGGAGAGCGGCCGCTGGGAGGTCGTCGACCGTGAGCACCTGGCGGCCGTCATGGCGGAGCAGGGCCTCACGGCGGCGTCCGGCAGCAGCAAGGCGCTGGCACTGGGCCGGCTGGTCCATGCCGATGCCGTCGTCACCGGCACCTACACCCTGAAGCAGGGCAGGATCGGCCTGGCAGGACGCCTGGTCAGCGTCGCCAGCGGCCATCATCTGGCCACGCTGGAGGTCGCGGGCAGCCGCGACGACCTGGAAGCGCTGGCAGGGCAGTTCGCGGACGCCGCGGCGGAGGCCAGCCTCGAGACGGCCCCGGCTACGACTGACAGCGCCACGCGACGGACCCTGGAGATGCGGGCCTCGACGGGAGGCCTGAATACGCTGGCCGCGGCCAAGACGGCAGCCTATGTCGGAGGAGGCGACCTCACCACGCTGACGCAGCTCGGCGAAGCGTATGCCCAGAGGAACCAGACGGAGGAGGCCCTCAACTGCTTCCGCCAGGCGCTCGATCTCGCCGAGGAAGAGAATCCGACCGACGCCATGGGCGTGTCCCGCATCCACGGGCTGCGGATGACCATGGACGAGCTCCTGCGCCGGCTGGGCCGGCCCCGTGAGCGCGCCACCCTCTGGCAGCGCGCGGCGGCGCGCGCCGCCGGCGAGGCCCTCGATGGCCGGACGAGCCTCATGCTCGCCGCGGCCCTCTCGGACGTCGGTGAACCGGAAGCGGCCCTGGCAGCGCTGCGCCGCGCTAAGGAACCGCACCAGGACAGCCGGGCCGGCATCCTCTTTGCCACGCTGGGCGATGTCCCGGCGGCCGTCGACACCCTCGCGCGCGCAAGGTGGATCGAGCCCGGCAGGACAGTGACCTACGACCGCGAGGACACGGTCCTCGGACCCGGCTACGCGACGGTTGTCCGCCTCCTGGCGCTCGCCCCGCCCGAAGCGCGGC
>JAAYZO010000870.1 GCA_012514865.1 Lentisphaerota bacterium
CGCCTGGGCGCCGGGACATGCGCAAGGATGCGCATGCCACCTCCGGCCGGTTCGCGTGCGCCGGGGATTGGGTCGTATGAAACATCGCGTCGTTGTGCTGCCGAGGCCGCCCCTGCTCGTGGACGCGTTCGCGTCTGTGGACACTCGCGCTCCACACCGGTGGCGAGCGATGGTCCGCCGTGTTCTATCCGGCGCCTGGGCGCCGGGACATGCGCAAGGATGCGCCTGCCACCTCCGGCCGGCCCTCGTGCGACCTGCTTCTCCGCGGCTCACCAGGGGTTGCGCCAGGGGGCGTAGTTCCAGTTCATGAAGAGGTTCATGGCGGCGCGGTCGATGACGTCGTTCTGGGGTAGGACGAGGAGGGCATCGAGGTGGGCGCCGGCTTGGGCCGTGAGGCTCAGGGCGTGCTCGCCGGCCTCGAGGTCGAGGTCGGGGACGCGATACCACGACCCGTGGGCGTAGTTCTCGCCGTAGTGCGCGAACATCTTCGTATGGGCCTGGCGGGGTGCGGTCCAGTCGGTGAAGCCGATCATGGCGGCGGCGGTGACGGCGCGGGCCGGGCCCTGGTCCACCTGCAGGGTGATCGCCGTGGAGGCCTCGGCGTCCCAGCGGGCCCGGATCCAGAGGGCGTGCCGGCCGGCCTGGGCGACGCGCAGGGCGTAGCGCAGCGCGCCCTCGCCGGTGAAACTCACGACGCGTGCGCCGCTGGCCTCGGGGAGGTCAGCGACGGCGGCGTCGCCGGTGATGTCGGCGGCGCTCTCGGCCTCGGCGACCAGGGCCGCCGTGGCGGCCAGGACGGTCACCGGCAGGCGGCGCGTGTCGTCGCCCTCGGCGAGGCAGAGGTCGACGCTGGCGATGTCGCCGTCGCGGAGGCCGTCCGGCCGGATGGCGATGTCGGCGCGCTCCGGCGTCGAACTCGCCTCGTTGCGGGCGGTCCAGCCCTGCGGGAGGCGCTCCACGCGGATGAGGTCCGGCCGGCGGGCGTCGGGCGCGGTGCCGTCGGGGAGGCGTCCGCTGAGGGTCACCTGAAGGGCGAGGTCCTGTCCGGGTGTGACCACGCAGACCTGCCGGTGCATCTGGTCGCTGTCGAGGTAGAAGCCGAGGGCATTGAGGCTCAGGCCAAGGCCGCTCCGGCGGCGTTCGATCCAGGCGCAGGTGGTGCGCACGGGCGCGGTGACCGGCCCGCCGACGAAGGTGATGGCATTGCGGCCGCGGCGGAGCCTCCCGGGGAGTGCCCACGGCGAGACCACGAAGGTGCTGCGCAGGCGCAGGCCCTCGACCACGGCGCCGGCGGGGATCTCGAGGCGGGCGGCGTAGGCATAGCGGGCGCTGACCTGGTCACGCAGCGTGCAGGCGAGGTCGCCCGCCGCGGCGGTGTTGGTCCAGACGACCTGCCAGGTCGCGCCGTCGTCCACGGAGAGCGCCAGGCGCAGGGCACCCGGTGCGGCGTCGCGATAGCGTGCCTGTACGGCGCCGTCGGCGAGGATGTAGGGGCAGAGCAGGCGGTACTCGAGGGTGCCCGGCCGGGCGGCGTCGAGGGTGCGCAGAGCGGTGCCGGCGTCGTCGGTCTCGACGGCGAGGTTCTCGAGGGTCTGCGCCGGGCTGGCCGTCACCGGCTCGAAGAGGACAGCGCCATTGCCGAAGAAGGGCGGTATCTTGGCCAGGGGAATCGGGGCGCGGCGGTCGCTGAGTTCGAACCACCGTCCCTCGTTGTGCCAGCCGACGCTGATGCGTTCGCCGCGGCGCAGGGGGAAGTCCATGCTGTGGGGCCGTTCGGCGCCGCCGAGGCCGGCGCCGCTGCGGCGGCCGCGCAGCCAGGCATTGGCGTCGCCGCCCTGCCGGAGTTTCAGCCACGGGTCCTCCTCGAGGTCGCGCCGGCCGATCACCGACTGGTTGTCGCGGTCCAGCCAGTAGACGCGCGACGAGAGGTCGAAGAGCCGCATATCGCCGTCGTAGAAGGCCTGCTGGAACTGGTGGTGCGTCCCGGAGGCGTTGGTCGACGAGATGCCGACGGCCAGGAAGAGCTTGCGCAGCATGTGGTTCATCGGGCCGCACTGGTCCATCGGGTAGATGTTGAGGGCCTTGATGAGCGAGTACGAGACGCGGTTGCGGTGTCGGCCGCCGGGGAGGGTCTCGCAGTAGTTGGCGTCGTAGTAGTTGGTGGTCTCGAGGGCGTAGCGGAAGGCCGTCATGGCGCGTTCGGCGTCGGAGGTCGCGGTCGGGGCCACGGTGGCGGCCAGGTCGGCGACGCTGAAGGGCACCGGGCGGTCGTTGGCGCGCCAGCGCGGCAGGAGGGTCTGGCCGGGCGCGTCTGCGGCGGGTTCGAAGGTGGTGCAGCGCATCCATGGCTCGGCGTCGCCGCCGACCTCGAGGTCGAAGCCCGCGCCGGCGTTGTCGGGTGTGACGAGGCGTTCGACCTGGCGCTCGTAGAGGCCGGTGAAGCGCGGGTCGGGCGGCGTGGTGAAGGGCCGCCGCGCCGGCAGGCGTCGTTCGGCGCGGTTGGCCTCGAAGCTCTCCGGGGCGGCATTGGGCCGCACCGCGACCTCTCGTGCGACCACGCCCTCGGGGGTGCGCTGTTCGACGGTGGCCGTGTCGAGCTGTGGCGCGAGTTCGCAGGCGAGGTGGCCGCGCACGAAGCGGTCGTCAGCGGCATGGGTGCCATGGGGGTCGTGGTCGAGGTGGAAGAGGGCGCGGGTGTTGGCATCGAGGGTGAAGGCGGTGCGCGCGGGCGCGAAGGCGTCGGTGTAGCGCACGCTGTCGGAGATGCGGCACTCGTCGATGACGGCCTCGGCGCCGCGACCGGCCTGCCAGGAGCGGTCGCCGCCGAGGAAGGCCTGCATCGGCAGGCTGCGGCGGTCGCGCTCGCCGATGCCGCGGCCGCTCTGCAGGGCCTCGTTCGACTCGGTCAGGCTGAAGGGCCACGGCGCGTCGGTGCCCGCCAGGGCAGCCACCGGCCGGCCGTCGACGAAGAGCCCCAGACGGCCGGCGGGGAGGTCCCAGGTCGCGGCCAGGTGCCGCCAAATGCCGGCCTCGAAGGCCACCGGCCCGGCGACGCTGCGCGTCTTGCCGGCCGAGTCGACGTACGAGAACTCGAGCTGGCCATCGGCACGCAGGCGCAGGCATGACTGCCGGCGATGACCGTAGGCGATGCCCTCGAAGAAGACGCGTTCGCGGCCGTCGCCGCTGGCCGCGATCGGGCGGCACCAGAACTCGAGGGTGCCGCGCTCCAGGCCCCAGTGCACCGAGTCCGGCCGGCCCGGGTCGTTGGCGAGGAGGGTGCCCTCGGAGGCGCCGTTGAACATCAGCCGGCGCTGGCCGGTGAACTCGACGGCGCGGTTGTGCGGGGTGTCGGTCAGGGCGCCCTCGACAAAGCCGGCATGGCTCAGCGCCGGCCAGGGCCAGGACTCCTCCGGGCGCAGGGTCAGGCGGTCGATCCAGACGGTCATGGCGGCGTCGGGGCCGCGCACGGTCTGGCCGGTATCGGCATCGGTGACCCGCAGGCCGAGGCTCACGGCCACGACCGCCCGGGCGGCGTCATGACGGAGGCGTCCGCGCTGGCTGAACTGGACGAGTTGGCCCTCGGCGAGTTCCAGAGCGAGCCAGCGCGGGTCGATGGCGCTCTCGGCGATGGCGGTGCCGTCGGCGCGGAACTGGCGGATCTCGACCAGCGCCGGGACGCCATAGGCGGCACGCTCGGCCAGGAAGTCCGCCTCGAAGAGGACCTCGCGGCCGGCGTAGCGCGCGACATCGACGGCCTGGGTCAGGACCAGCTCGCGCGGCGCCTCGCCCGCGGCGTCGGCATCGACGCGGATGCACAGCGACTGCTGCCCGGTGGTGCGCGCCCAACGGCCGGGCTGCACCAGGCCCGGCGCCGAGACGGCCCAGCCGCCGGCAGGGTCCTCGCCGAGGCGCTCGAAGTCCGGGTCGACCAGGAGATTCTCGGGCGGCAGGTCGGCGGCGGCGTACGAGGGCGCCGCGTGGCCGCGGTCGAGGGTGTCGAAGTAGAGGTCGTACGACGAGGCAACACCGGCTGCGGGTCGGTCCATCCAGGCCAGGCGCAGGCCCGGGGCGTGGTCCGGACCCGGCCGCGGCGGCCGGACGACATGGGGCACCGGCGCGGCCGTGCGCGGGTCGATGACCCGCAGCGACGACGGGTCGACGGCGCCGGACTGGCCGAGGCCCTGCAGGAGGGCCTGGAAATCGACCGTGACCTCAACCGGGCAGGGCACGTCGTCCGGGCTGGGCTGCGGCCGGGTCACCGTCGTGCGGCAGCGCCAGGCGCTGTCCCACCACGGCCGCGTCTCGGCCGCCAGGACGCCGACACAGAGGCTGGGCAGGCAGAAGAGCAGTCCGGCAGTACGCAGATCCATGGCCATGTCTCCCAACGCCAATCGGTTGTCGCAGCCGGCCCGGCCGTGCGCGCGGCCAGCCGGACTCCCGCGGCGCTCAAGGTAGCGGCGGGGCACCCCGTCGGCAACTCGTCCCCGGCGGGGCCGCCCGGGCGAAGGTGACCAGGGACAGCAGGGACAGCAGGGACACGGGGGAAAGGAACGCCGAACGCTCAACGCTCAACGCTCAACGCCCAACGCCGGAGGGGGGAGGAACGCCCAACGCCGAACGCTCAACGCCCAACGCTCAACGCTGGAGGGGGGAGGAACGCCCAACGCTCAACGCCGAACGCTCAACGCTCAACGCCGGAGGGGGCGGAACGCCGAACGCTCGACGCTCAACGCCCAACGCTGACGTGGGCGGGGAACACGGGGGCGCCGAGGTGTCCTGGCGGCACGAGGATCTGCGGCGGCCCCAACCTGGAGTCCCTTGGGTCGCTTGTGTCCCTTTCCGGGCGGCCCCCGTCCCACGGGCCGGTGGCGCCGGGTACAGAGGCGGCCCGGCGCCGCCGGCGTCCGTGCCTGGGAGCGCCGAGCGTCGGCTCGGCTCTGCGGTGGAATCGTTGGGGCTCTCTGGCGGCGGGGGCTTGCCTCGGCGGGGTTCGGGGGTAACGTCCTCTCTGGCCGGGCTCCGTGGGTCCGGTCCGCGACCGCAGGGCCGCAGGGCACTCATACAGAGGTGACACGGAGGCTTCGACC
>JAAYZO010000871.1 GCA_012514865.1 Lentisphaerota bacterium
CAGCACACCACCTTGCAGCGCACGGTCTTCCCACCGACCAGGACCCTGGGCCCGTGCAGGACGTCTCCCTGCCACAGGTCGTGGGGCGCCGAGGCCTCGAAGGTGGCGAAGGGGCCTTTCCGGTCGAGAGGATGGCACGGGCCCCGTGGAATTTCAGGGGGAGGGCCAGCTGGTGTAGGGTTGAATGCCCGTCTCCAATCTCCTTCTTCCCTCTGGCCCTCGAGCACAGGCTCCCAGCGTGTGTGCATGTCACTCGCAGGTCGCGAGTTCTCGTTAGAAACGGGGAATCCAGGGAATTCCGAAGGACTGGACGTCGGTGGACGACGACGCCCGATCAGCGTGGGCGGCGATGGGTTTGGGGGTCAGCTCGCTCTGCGTCGCTGTTCCACGGCGGAGCGAGCCGCCAGGACGCGGGATGCGTGCTTATCGAGCGCGTCGGCGAGCCGCTTGAGCGTCTCTGGCGTGCCGACTCTATGGAAGCGCTTCTCAGCCCTCAGGAGGCCAGCAGCGGCCCAGCGCAGCACCATCTCTCCGGACTGCCAGTTCGTGACGCGGCCTGACACGATCTCCAGGTGGCTGAACGCCGACTCGATCGGATTCGTCGTGGCAAGCGACCGCGCGAGCGCAAGTGCCGGGTCGAGCCCGAGGTGCTGCCAGGTCAGAGTCTCCGTGAGCCCCTCCTGCAGACTGGCGGCCGCTTCGCGGTAGCCGCCGCGCGCCAGTTCCCGCACGAACGATTCCAGCGAACGCCGGGCCATCTGGGGAACCGGGCACGCCCAGATCTCCGCCAGCCGGCGGCCGACACTTGCCCGCTCTCCCTCCGGCAGGTGGGACAGCACGTTCCGCTTCTTGTGCACCTGGCAGCGCTGGATGAGGGCATAGGGGCCAAAGACGGCGCGAACGCCGGCGGCGAGAGCCTTTCCACCATCCAGGACGACCAGGAGCCCGCGTCTGGCCGAGAGTCCGCGGCTGATCAGGTCCTCCAGCAGCGCCGTCACCACGGCGGTGTTCTCGGTGGAACCCTCCTTGAGCCCCAGGACCTGCTTCGTCCCGTCCTCCAGCAGTGCCAGGGCCACCAGGAGCGTCCACCCCTGGAAGCCCTTGGCGTCCAGATAGAGTGCGAGCACGCGCTTCTCCGGGAGCCGACGGCGCTGGAGTTCCTGGAGAGAGCGGGCGGTCCCCTCGATGAACCTCCGCCCGACCGCGCTCCGCGAATAATGCCGTACCGGAAGCCCAAGAGGCGCCCCCTCCAGCATCGCCGCCACGTCCGGGAAGTTCCGCTGGCTCACCCCGGCGAGGCAGGCCGCCTCGATGGCGACTGCGGTGAACTGGCCCTGCTGCGCGGCCTGCCACGTCGGCAGCACGATCTCGCCCTCCGGACCGCGGACCCGAGGTCGCGCGAAGGGGACGCGCCGCGAGCCGACCGACAAGAAACTACGCTCCGTGCCGTGGCGGTAGGCCGAGCGCTGCGATCTCAGGTGGCGGCCCTTTGGCCCGCCGCACAACCGGTCCGTATCTTCCTGAAGCATCCGCTGGATAGCGTCCAGGCCGGCGGCGTGGAACAGGCTCTGCAGGCCGTGCTCCAGGTGCTCGCGCCACTCATTGAGCGGGACTTGCCGGGCCTGCTGTGCCTGCTTCCGCGCAGCACGCCGACGCTCGGGCCGGGACGTCTGGCTTTCATGGGCCGGTTCATGGTAGTCTTGGACCACGGTATCCACCGTGGCTGCACCATCGGCCTCGACAACCTCGGTGCAGCCGTTTCCTTTCTGGGGGGTCTTCACGAGCGACCGCCGGCTTGGGCCGCGGCCAGGGCACCGACGAGTGCCGGCAGGTCGCGGTGGCCAATGAGCCGCTTCGTTTTGCGCTGCCAGTTGAGGACTCCTCTGGCGAGCCCCTCGAGTCCTGCCCCTCCTCTTCGTCCTTCCAGAAGCGCCATGCGGGCAGGGCCGGCGACCTCAAGATGATCACGAAGGGGATGCGGGATCCCCAGCCGAGCCACCGCCATGCACGGCACCAGGCTTCGCTCCAGTCTCTCTGCGGCACTGGGATGGGGGCGGCGCAGCTCGTCGCAGACCTGCGCAAGCGAACGCGCCGCGTCGTCGGGGTCCTGGAGCCACGCCCGCTCCAGGTTGCGCCGGGTTCGGGGCCGGCGATCCTCGGGCAGGTGCTCCAGGACATCCTGCAGCAGCCTGCGCCGGCAGTGGCCCACCAGTGCGCCCGGGCCCCAGAAGGGGAGCAGTCGCTCGTCAAGAGCGCGGCTGCCCTCCGTGACCAGGAGCAGGCCCTGCTCCGGCGACACGCCGCGGTCCACGAGGTCCTCCAGAATACCTTCCGCCACGGCGGGATCCGCGGCGCCGCCCTCACGCACCGACAGTACGTGCTTGCGGCCGTCGGGATCGGCGCCAACCGCTACGCTCATCCAGTCACCACGGATCAGGTCGCTGCCGACCCAGGCCACCACGATTGAGCCAGGC
>JAAYZO010000107.1 GCA_012514865.1 Lentisphaerota bacterium
CGCGCCGCTGAGCCGTACCGCGGCCGTCGAGCCGCCAGGGGAACCCGAGCCGTCCCCTGCCGCAGCGCCGCCGTCTGCCACCGCGGCGCCCGCCGCGCCGGCGGCCGCGATGCCCGCCGCCACGCCCCCGGAGCCACTCCTGCCCGTGCCGGCGGTCGCCGCGCCGGCAGTCGCCCAGCCGGCGCCGCCGGCGCCGGCGGATCCGACGCGACAGGCCGCCGCCCTCGAGGCGGCGCGGCTCCTGGATACAGCGCGAGCCCAGGTCGAGGGCTATAACTACCTCGCCGCCCGCCAACTCGCCCACCGCATCCTCACCCAGCCCGGCGTCGTCGAGTTCGACCCGACCTGGATGGCCGCCGCCGAGCTGATCAACCGCATCAACACCGTCTTCATGAGTTCGGAGACCCCCAGCCCAGAACGGCAGGCCTACAGCATCAAGGCGGGCGACAGCCTCAGCCGCATCGCGCTGGGACTGGAGACCTCGGTCGGCGCCCTGCAGCGCATCAACGGCCTCGACCCGACCAGCCCGATCATCTACCCGGGCGCGGTTCTCTACAGCCTGAAGGCGGCCTGGAGCATCCGCGTCGTCAAGAGCCGCTTCGTGCTGCTGCTCATGAACGGCCCCGAGCTCTACCGCCTGTACCACATCGGCATCGGGCGGGCCAACAAGACGCCGGCGGGGAATTTCCTGATCACCAGCAAGGTGATCCACCCGGCCTGGACACCACCCGGGAAGAGCTTCCCCTACGGCCACCCGGAGAACCCGCTGGGGACGCACTGGCTCGGCCTCAGCCCGACGGGCGATACCGACCCGACCCTGCGCGGCTTCGGTATCCACGGCACCTGGGAGCCCGACAGCATCGGCAGCGCCACCAGCGAGGGCTGCGTCCGCATGCTCAACGAGCAGGTCGGCGAGTTGTTCGACTTCATCCCTGAACCTGGACGCGGCACCCCGGTCCAGGTGGTTATCGAGGACTGAACTGCATGGCCGTACACCTTGATTTTGAGAAGCCCATTGCCGAGTTAGAGCAGAAGGTCGCCGATCTGCGCGAATTCAGCCGCCGGCATGACGTCGACGTCAGCCATGGCATCGCCCTGCTGGAAGCCCGTCTGGATGAGACGCGTCGGCGCGTTTTCTCGAACCTGACGGCCTGGGAGCGCGTGCAGCTCGCGCGGCATCCGGAGCGTCCCTATCCGCAGGACTACGTCAAGCGGCTGGCGACGGACTTCCTCGAGTTCAATGGCGACCGTCGCTACGCCGACGACCGCGCCATCCTCGGCGGTTTCGGCAAGATCGACGGCCGGCCGATGCTCCTGCTGGGTACCCGCAAGGGCCGCAACCTCAAGGAGAATGTCGAGTTCAACTTCGGCTGCGCCCATCCCGAGGGCTACCGCAAGGCCCTCCGCCTCATGCAGCTCGCCGACAAGGCCGGCCTGCCGATCGTGATCTTCATCGACACCCCCGGCGCCTACCCCGGCATCGGCGCGGAGGAGCGCCACATCGGCGAAGCGATCGCGGTGAACCTGCGCGAGATGTTCCGTCTGCGCGTACCGATCATCGCCGTGGTCGTCGGCGAGGGCGGCAGCGGCGGCGCCCTCGGCATCGGCGTCGGCAACCGCGTCATGATCCTCGAGAATGCCTACTACTCGGTCATCACCCCCGAGGGCTGCGCCGCCATCCTCTGGCGCGAGAGCAACGCCGCGGCACGGGCCGCCGAGGCCCTCAAGCTGACCAGCGCCGACCTCAAGGCCATGGGCCTGGTCGACGAGGTCATCCCCGAGCCCATAGGCGGCGCCCACCGCGACTGGTCGGCGACCTGCGAGGCCCTGCGCGCGGCGGTGCTGCGCAGCCTCGACGACCTGGCGGGGCTCTCGGAGCAGGAACTGCGCGATCAGCGCTATGAGAAATTCCGGGCCATGGGCGTCATCGAGGGCCGCTAGCCTGGTTCATTCGCGAAGCGCGGATGCTTCGCTCACAATCCACGTGCGCCGCGCTGCTCCGCGGCGGACGTTTCGGCGCGCATCGCTCCGCGCTGCTTGCTCAAGGCCAGCCCTGAGCAAGAGGCCGCAAGTGCCTCGCGTCGAAGCCCGAAGGGAGGCCTGTTCACGAGCCGCCATACGGCGCGTGAATAGGTCAGGCTAGGAGTCCCGCTTCGTGAGTTCATGCCCAGCCCGCATACGGCCGGCCCAGGCGACGGACGCCGCGGCGATCGTCGCCCTGCTGCAGCCCTACGTCCCCGCCGGCATCGTCCTGCCGCGCAGCGAGGACGAGGTCCGCGCCGCCAGCGGCGACTTCCTGGTGGCTGAAGCGGATGGCCGCGCGGTCGGCGCGGTGGCCCTGCGCGACTACGGCGGCTACCTGGTCGAGATCCGCTCCCTGGTGGTCCATCCCGACCAGGCCGGGAAGGGCCTCGGCAGCGCCCTGGTGACCGCGGCTGTCGACCTGGCCCGCGAACGCGGCGCGCGACGCGTCTTCGCGCTGACCCTGCGCCCGCAGCTCTTCGAACGCCTCGGCTTCCTGCTCGTCGAGCGCGACCTCTTCCCGCAGAAGGTGTGGAACGACTGCAGCACCTGCCCGAAACGCGAGCGCTGTGACGAGGTCGCGGTGGCCATGGACCTCGGGCCCTCGACCCGCTGGCGCCCGCGCCCGAGCGACAGCGAGCGCGACCCCGGACGCGGCTGAGCGCGGCGCGCCGGCCCGACGGCGCGTCGAACAGGAGGAAGATCCATGCGAGTCTACATCGGCACCGACATCGAGGGCGTCGCCGGAGTGGTGACGTTCTACGTCCAGACGACGCCCGGCAACCCCGGCTACGAGGGCGCCCGGCGGCTCCTGACCGGCGAAATCAACGCCGCGGTCGAGGCTCTGGTGGCGGCCGGCGTCGAGGACATCCTGGTCAACGACGGCCATGGCCCCGGGGCCGTCTGCTACGAGGCCCTGCACCCGGCCGCGAAGCTCCTGCACGGCCGGCCTCTGGCCTTGCGGCGTGAGGTCAGCGCCGTCGTCGAGACCTACGACGTCTGCATGATGATCGGCCAGCACGCGATGGCGGGCAATCCGCGCGCCAACATGAACCACACCCAGAGCAGCGCGACCATCGACCGTTACACCCTGAACGGCCGCCCGATCGGCGAGATCGCGCAGTTCGCCCTGCATCAGGGCGCCCTCGGCCTGCCGCTGATCTTCCTCAGCGGCGATGAGGAGGCCTGCCGCGAGGCCGAGGAGCTCATCCCCGGCCTGACCACCGCCGCGGTCAAGCAGAGCCTGAGCCGCAACGCCGCCATATCGCTCTCCATCCAGGAGTCGCACCGGCGCATCCGCGAAGGCGTCCGGGCCGCCCTCGAGCGACAGCAGCGCGAACCCATCCCGCCGCTGACCTGGCCGGGGCCCTACGTCCTCGAGAAGCGCTTCTTCCACACCGACGCCGCCGATGCTGCCGAGGCCCGACCCGGCGCCGAACGCGTCGACGGCCAGACGGTGCGCTACCGCGCCACCGAGATCCGCGATATCATCTACGCCTGACGGACCCTCCGTCACTGGCCATCACGGGCCGGTGACGGAACTCCGGATGTGCGCGAGACTCACGGCTCCGCGCTCGGGGGTGGCGTACGGCCACGCGGCCCTCACGGCGCCGCCGGCGCGTCATCCCAGCGCAGGCGCGCTGAACCCAGGACGGTGCCCGTGGCGTAGGCCAGGTCGACCAGGGCAATCTGGTACTCGGTCAGGGCCGCGATCTCGGCGCTCTGGGCGTCGGCGAGATCGGCCTGCGCCGCCAGGACGTCGTTGGAGGTATTCAGTCCCAGGGCGAACTGCCGGCGCTCGGTCTCGAGCAGGCGCTCGGCCAGGAGGGCGCTCTGGCGGTTGGCCAGGATGCGCTGCCAGGCGGTCTCGAGGCTGTCACAGGCCGCCAGGACCTCCTGCTCGATCAGCGCCTCGCGGTCGGCCTTGCTCTGCAGACGCTGACGGCGGCTGAGGAGGGCCTGCCGCAGGCGGCTCTCGGCAGCGACGTTACCGATCGGCACCACCAGGCTGACGCCGACGCGATGCTGTCCGTAGCGCCGGCTGTCGAGGAGGTCCCAGGCCTCGCTGCGGCTCTCGCCCAGGCCCTGGAGGCCGTAGCTGTAGTCGAGCATGACCAGGGGCAGGAGGTCATTCCGCAGGGCCTCGATGGTGCTGTCGTCCTGGGCCAGCTGCAGCTCGATCTCGAGGAGTTCCATGCGCTGACGGCAGGTGCGCGCCACCATGGCCGGCCGGTCGAGGTCGTAGCGGACCGGGTCCGGCTCGCTGCTCGGGATGAGGACCGTCTCCGAGTGCAGCGGCAGGTCGTCGCGGTGGATGACCCGCTTGAGTTCGCGCTGGCGTTCCCGGACGGCATTCTCGGCGGCGATGATGCCCTCGAGGCGGCTGGCCAGGGCCGACTCGGCGCGCATGACCTCGACCACGGAGCGCGCGCCGCTGTCGACGAGGCGTCGGGCTGTCTCGAGCTGGCGCTCGGCCAGCTCGTAGTCCTGGCGTCGGACCTCGAGGACGCGGCGGCTGGCATAGAGCCGCCAGTAGACGCGGTCGACGGCGGCGAGGACGCGTATGACCTCGAGGCGGGTCGAGGCCTGGACCGCCTGCTCGCCGAGGCGCGCCAGGCGGATGGCGTGCGTATTGACGCGCCGCCCGGCCTGGCGCAGGAGCGGCTGGCTGATCGAGACGGTCGCGCTCGGCTCGTAGGTCGGGTCCATGGCACCGCCGGCGGGGTCGCGGCGGCTCTGGCGGTCGGCGAGGTCGAAGCGCAGCGTGCCGCCGGTGCGCAGGGGCAGCTCCACGCCGGTGAGGGCTTCCCAGGTCTCCTGACGCAGTGCCGTCTCCGGGCGCACCCCGGTAGCGCGGTGCTGTGCGGCGTAGGCGAGCGAGGTCTGGAAGGTCGCCTCGAAGCGCGCCTCCTCCTCGCTGATGCGGGCTGCGGCGATGGCCGGCTCGACGAGCACCGCCTGCAGGCCGAGGTTGTTGCTCAGGGCCGCGGCGCGGCACGCCTCGACCCCGAGCGTCAGCTCCGCGGGCGGCGGGGGCGGCGGCGCCGCCGCGGCGCTCGACGGCGCCGGGGCGGCCGGGAGGCTGGCGGGGTCCAGCGGCGCGATCTCGTGCAGGGCCTCGGCGGTGGTCGGCAGGGCGGTGAAGGTCTCGCCATACCAGGCGCAGCCGCCGAGGAACACAGCCAGCGCAGCCAGGCCGAATACGACGGCGGGGTCCGGCCTCATGGATCGGCGTCTACTCATGACGGAGTGCCTCGATCGGGTCCAGATTCGCGGCCTTGATCGCCGGGAACATCCCGAAGCCGATGCCGACGGCCGCCGAGAAGCCCAGGGACATGCCGATAGCCCACAGCGGTATGCGCGTGTGGTCGAGCATCGGGTTGATGGCGCTGATGGCGTAGCTCAGCCCGTGGCCGCAGACGAC
>JAAYZO010000872.1 GCA_012514865.1 Lentisphaerota bacterium
CGGCTGCGGCCCGGCCAGGTCGTGGCCCTCTATGGCGACCTCGGTGCCGGCAAGACGGTCCTGAGCCGCGGCATCGCCCGCGGCCTCGGCATTCAGACGGCGGTGACCAGCCCGACCTTCACGGTGGTGCAGGAGTACCCCTGTGCCGATGGCACCTTCCTCTTCCATCTGGATCTCTACCGGATCGCCGACGCGGCCGCGGCGCTGGCCTTCGGGATTGACGAGTACCTCTTCGCCGCCGACGGCGTGACCCTGGTCGAATGGCCCGAGCGCATCCTCGAGCTTCTCGGGCATCCGGGGAGCCGCCGCGAGGCCCTGGTCATCCATCTCGAGCACGCCGCCGACGGCTCGCGCCGGCTGCGCCTCCCGGCGCGCCTGGCCGACGCGGTCCGCCAGGACCTGCGCCAGGCCCCCGTGGACGGCCTCGCCGAGATCGCGGAGGAGTCATGATCCACGCTGCCCTCGATACCTCGCAAGGGGTCGCCCTGGCGATCGCCGACGGACCGCGCCTGGCCTTTGTCGGGACCCTGGCGCGGCAGGGCCGGGCCCACGACCGCGAGCTCCTGCCCTGGCTCGAGGCCGCCTTCGCCGAGGCCGGCACGACGCCGGGCGCGGTGCGGCGCTGGAGCCTCGGCCTGGGCCCGGGGAGCTTCTCGGGGGTGCGCACCGGCATCGCCGTGGTCAAGGGCATCGCCATGGCCAGCGGTGCGGCCTATCGCGGCCTGCCGTCGAGTCTGGCGCTGGCGCTGAGTCTGGAGGGCCTGCCCGCGACGCCGCTGACGATCGGGGTCCTGCATGACGGCCGATGTGACCAGGTCATCCTGAGTCGCTTTCAGTGGTCCGACGGTGTCCTGAAGCCTCTGGGCGAGCCGGTGGCGGAGGGTGCCGAGGGCCTCGTGAGCGCGGCCCTGGTCTGCGACCGCTACGTCACGGCGCAGGCCGAGCCGGTGCTGGAGCTTCTGCCGGCGCCACTGCGTGAGCGCACGGCGACCCGCGATGGCATCGATGCCCGGCATCTCCTCGAGGTCGCCGGCTGGCCCTGGCCGACGGCTGCGGCCGCGATGGAGGCCTCGACCGAGCCGGTCTATGTGCGCCCGCCGGTGTTCGTGACGCCGCGCTCGCCGCGGCCGTTGCCGTGAGCCTTCTGCGCGTCCTGCGTCAGGCTGTCGCGGGCCGTGGGCAGGCCTTGTCGGAACGCCCCTGGCGGGCCTCGCCGGGGCGCCAGCCTTTCCCGTGGTTTCTCGCGCGCGTGCGCTTGTACGCGCGCGCAAGTGTGCTAGACTAGAGGCTGTTCCCGGTGCGGCGCGACCGCATCGGCATACACAGCCCGAGCCAACCCCCGCGCGGAAGGAGACGCCGGCGACCGTGAGGCGCGGACCGATCTGCCTGCGAACGGCGTGGTGATGGACCGCCATCCCGTCGTCCGGCGGCGCCCATGGCGCCGGCCGCTGCGCACGCGATCACTCCTTCCGCGTCCTGCGCCACCGCCGGTGCGCCGCCCGTGCGCCTGGCCGTAGTCGCCCGCGGCGTTCCCGTCGCAGCGAAGGAGCCTGACAGCCATGGATGAGACCCGTTCAGCGCCGCCCGCGGCGGCCACGGAGGCGCCTGCGTACAACGCCTCCAAGATCACCGTCCTCGAGGGCCTCGAGGCCGTCCGACTGCGCCCGAGCATGTACATCGGCGACACCGGCGAGCGCGGCCTGCACCACCTCGTCTACGAGGTCGTCGACAACAGCATTGACGAGGCCCTGGCCGGGTTCTGCGACACGGTCAGCGTTGCGGTCCACGCCGACAACAGCGTGACCGTCACGGACAACGGCCGCGGCATCCCGGTCGACATGCACGAGTCCGAGCAGAAGCCCGCGATCGAGGTGGTCCTGACCATCCTGCATGCCGGCGGCAAGTTCGACCACAACGCCTACAAGGTCTCCGGCGGTCTGCACGGCGTCGGCGTTTCCTGTGTCAACGCCCTCAGCGAGTGGCTCGAGGCCGAGGTGCAGCGCGACGGCATGGTCCACACCATCCGTTTCGAGCGCGGTGAGACGGTGGTGCCGCTGCGCACGGTGCGGCCTTGCGTGGACACCGGGACCAAGGTCACCTTCCGGCCGGACAGCACCATCTTCTCGACGATCGACTACAAGTGGGACATCCTGGCCAAGCGCATGCGTGAGCTGGCCTTCCTGAATGCCGGCCTGAAGGTCGTTCTGCGCGACGAGCGCGGCGCCGAGGGCGATCGCGAGGAGACCTTCCTCTACCGCGGCGGCATCCGCGAGTTCGTCGTGCACCTCAACGAAGGCCGCACGCCGCTCGGGCAGGTGGTCTACCTGCGCGCCGAGAAGGACGGCGTCGAGGCCGAGGTCGCGATGCAGTACAACGACGGCTTCGCCGAGAGCGTCTTCAGCTACGCCAACAACATCAACACCATCGAGGGCGGCACCCACCTGACCGGCTTCCAGGGCGCCCTCACCCGCAGCATCAACGCCTATATCCGCAACATCCCGGCGCTGAAGACCGAGGCGACGGTCAGCGGCTCGGACGTCCGCGAGGGCCTCAGTGCCATCATCAATGTGAAGGTCCGCGACCCGCAGTTCGAGGGCCAGACCAAGACCAAGCTGGGCAATGGCGACGTGCGCGGCATCGTCGACAGCATCGTCTACGACGGCCTGATGACCTACTTCGAGGAGCACCCGTCCGAGGCGCGTCTGATCATTGACAAGGCGATGCTGGCGTCGCGGGCGCGCGAGGCGGCCCGCAAGGCGCGCGAGCTGACGCGCCGCAAGACGGCGCTGGACAGCACGGCGCTGCCCGGCAAGCTGGCGGACTGCTCCGAGCGCGATCCGTCCAAGAGTGAGCTGTATATCGTCGAGGGCGACTCGGCCGGCGGTTCGGCCAAGCAGGGCCGCAACAGCCAGTTCCAGGCCATCCTGCCCATCCGCGGCAAGCTCCTGAATGTCGAGAAGGCGCGCCTCGACCGGCTCTTCAA
>JAAYZO010000108.1 GCA_012514865.1 Lentisphaerota bacterium
CCTGCCTGGCGACGGGACGGCAGCTTGTCCGTCTGAGCAGGCCGACTCCCGGTAAGCGGGTCCGCCCCGGGCGCAGCTCCAGTACCGTGTAGACAACGTGGCATGTGTGCAGGCGACCTTGACTTTGCTGGTGCCGGAGTGTAGTTCACTGGTACTGAAAACGGAGTCCTAGTGAAACCATGCAACCTGGCGACGACAGTGCATTCGTGGAGCGGGTACTGGCGGCAGTGCGGGGGCGGCAGCCGGCCGGGGTGGCGCTGACGTGGGGCGAGTATGTGGCGGCGGCGCCTTCGGCGCGGGCACTGGACGCCGATGGGCACCTCATCGTGACCTGTGGCAAGCGGAGGGTCCGCTACGCTGTTGCGCTCAAACCCCGGCCGCTGCACGGTGCTGACGTACCGCGGCTGCTGGCACTGAAGCAGGCGCGGGGCGCATCCCGGCTGCTGGTGCTGGCCGAGGCCGTGTCGCACGCTCAGGCAGAGCGGCTCAGCCAGGGCGGTGTGGAGTTCGTGGACGGGGCGGGCAATGTCCACCTGCACCTGCCGACACTGGTCTGGCTGACGACTGGAATGAGGAGCAAAGGGCAACCGCGGGCGCCGGACCGTGCCCGGCTGTTCCGGGTGGCGGGCGTCAAGCTGCTATACCTGTTTCTGGGGGACCTCTGCCGGGCAGGCCTGCAGCCGGAGCGTCGCTACCTGAACCGCCCGTACCGCGAGATGGTAGCCGCGGCGGGCATCGCCTTCGGGAGTGTCTCGACGCTGATGCGGGAACTGGAGGCGAACCGCTACCTCATGGCGTCACCGGACGCTGGTGAGGGCGATGACGCTGCCGGCACCGCCGTGGCGGGTCGGTCGCTCGACCGGGTGCCGGAACTGGCCGAGCGCTGGGTGCGAGCCTACGGTGACGTGCTGCGGCCGAAGCTGGTGCTGGGGCGCTACCGCGCGCCGAAGCCAGACTGGTGGAGGAGTGCTGCCCTGGACTGCGGCGTGGGGCTCTGGGGCGGTGAAACGGCGGCGGCGAAGCTGACCAACCAACTGAAGCTCGGCGTGGTGACCATCTACCGGCAGGGCCATCTGGCGCCCTGGCTGTTGGCGCAGGGCCTGGCCAGCGACCCTGCCGGCACCGTGGAAGTGCTCGACGCGTTCTGGCACGATCCCGACATGAGGGAAGGAGACTGCGTGCTGCCTCTGCTGGCCTACGCCGACCTGCTGGCCGGCGACGATGAGCGGAACCTGGAGGTGGCCCGGGTCCTGTATGAGAGTCGCATCCGTCCATGTGTCGAAGCCCGTTGACGCGTCCGTGCTGGGGCTGTTCGACAGGCTTACGGCTGTCGCCGGTGGGCTGGGCGTGCCCATCCTGGTGATCGGTGCTGCCGCACGGGACCTTGTCTTCGAGCATGTGTATGGGGTCCTGACGGAGCGGGCCACCCGTGACGTGGACGTGGCCGTAGTGGCCAAGACATGGGCGCACTATGCCGGGCTTCGCGACGCTCTGGTTGGGGCAGGCCTTACACGGCACCCGACGCAGGTACAAAGGCTGAGCGACCCCAGCGGAGTGGTGGTCGATATGATCCCCTACGGGGACGTAGCCGAAGCGGACGGCTGCATTCGCTGGCCGGACGATGGCGCCCTGATGAGCGTGGTCGGGTTCGAGGACGCGTTCCGGCATGCCGTGCGCGTGCAGATCAGGAAGGAAGGGGCTCTGCCGGCACTGGTTGTCCCGGTAGCCTCTCCGCCAGCGCTCGCGGTGCTGAAATTGGTCGCATGGAACGACCGTCAGCAGGAGAGGCGCAGGGACATGGTAGACCTGGCCTTCATCATCAAGCACTACCTGGAAGCGGGCAACCGCGATAGGCTGCTGCGCGGCGAGCATCCCGACTTGCTGGCCAGGGAGCACTTTGACAGTGATCTGGTCAGCGCTGAGTTGCTGGGCCGTGACATGAGGTCACTGGCTTCCGCCCGAACCCGCGAGGTCGTGGCGGCGATCCTGCGGCGTGAGACGGGGTCGGGGAGCCGCAGGGAGATGCTGCACGTTCTACGAGCGGCATGGGCGGGGGACTTCCGCCGAGCCCAGACAGTGGCAAGGGAGCTTTGCGCGGGGTTCACCGGCGCGGAGTGACGCTGCCCACGGGGGAGATGGCACATGGCATTGCATCCCATCCTGGCGCTGGAGCATATCCTCGGCGAGTACCGGGATCACATCCTTGGCGAGTTCTGGGCGAAGGATGAGGCCCTGCGGACGGCCCTGGAGAGGGCGCTCGACGAGCCGCGCTTCCTGGCGCAGGAGCCTTTCTACCAGGCCCACCGGCCGTTCCGGCTCGGCGGCCGCTGGCGGGATCTGCCACTCGACCCGAAGCTGGCGGCAGTGATGCAGGAAAGGGCTCAGCGTCAGGGCGCGCGGCATCCGGAGTACGCCTTCACGCACCAGGCCCAGGCGATCGCCGAGCTGTGCGCGCCGACGGCCCGGCCGCTGGTCGTGAGCACGGGCACCGGCTCCGGCAAGACGGAGGCGTTCCTCCTGCCCGTGCTGCAGAACGCCCTGGAGGACGCCGCGCGCTTCAGCCAGGGCGGCCTGACCGCGATCCTCATCTACCCGATGAACGCCCTGGCCAACGACCAGCTCGAGCGCATCGAGCGCTATCTGGAAGGCGCGGGACTGCGTGGGGCGGTGTCCGTCGCGAAGTACGACCGGGGCACCACCCAGGCTCAGCGGGAGGAGCTGCGCCGACACCCGCCGCACATCCTCCTCACCAACTACATGATGCTGGAGTACCTGCTGGTCCGGCCGCGCGACCGTGATGCGATCTTCGCCAACCACCGTTGCCGCTTTCTGGTCCTGGACGAGGTGCACACCTACCGCGGCAGCCTTGGCAGCAACATCGCCCTGCTGGTCCGGCGGCTGAAGGCCCATCTCGGGCGGGCCCGGCAGGACTGGGCGGCCAGCGCTGACCGACACCGGCGCTTTCCGGTACTGGTACCGGTGGGCACATCGGCGACGATCAAGAGCGGCGAGGCGCCAGGCCTGGACGCCACGGCGGCCAGGCAGCGCCGCGACCAGGCCATACGGGAGTTCTTCGCGCGCCTGACCGGAGCCGCTGAGGCAGACATCCAGGTGGTAGGAGAGGACCTCGACGACATCCCCACACCGGATGAGGCCACCATCGGCCCGGCAGCGGCGACGGCCATGCCCGCGGTGGACCCCGGCAACCCCGAGAGTGTCCGCGCGGCGCTGTGCCGCCTGGCTGGCGTTCCCGCGGACACACCCTTGCCGGAGGCCGCAAGGCGCTGCCGTCTGCTCTGGCAGGTGAACCGCTGGCTGGTGGGTGCCCCGCTGTCGTTCTCGGCACTGGTGGCCCGGGTACGCGCCGAGGCTACCGACCGTGTCGACGTGCCCGACGCCGTCGTAGGCTCCGAGGTCGAAGCCTTGCTGGTGGCCGGCGCGTCGCTGCCCGACGCGATTGCGAACGCTCTGCGTCTTCGGGCGCACAGCTTCGTCCGCGGCGGCTGGCAGTTCCATCGGTGTCTCGATCCGAGCTGCGGCCGCCTGTATCCGATGGGCCAGGAACGCTGTGAATGCGGTTGCTCAACGGCGCCGCTGATGCTATGCCGCAACTGCGGGGCTGATTACCTGCGACTGGTGGGTGACCCCACGACGGGGCTGCTGCGGGCCACCTCCGGACCAGCGGGGGAGGACGAATCGGAATGGGTGGCCTATGACCACCGCCGGTTGGGGGGCGATCTGCTGGAGACCGCCGAGGACGAGGACGAGCCTGACGCGACCGAGACACGGCCGGCTGCCGGCCGGCGGGGGCGGCGGCCGGCGGCGGCAGCGGCGCGAGTGCCGGCAAAGGCGGTCATGGGTTCGCTGGACCCCGCCACCATCGCGTTCAGCCAGACGGCCACAGACTACCCGCTCCAGGTGACCCTGGCGCCGTCGCGACGCATCTGCCTCTGCTGCGGGGGCCGCGCTGGCACCCGCAATGTCATCACGCCGGTGTCCCTGGGGACGTCCGCGGCCCTGAAGGTCCTGACCGAGGGGATCGTGGAGGAGGTCACCGCAGCCAATGCCAGCGAGGCCGATTTCGATGGGAAGGGCCGCGTTCTGATCTTCAGCGACAGCCGCCAGGATGCCGCCCATCAGGCGCGGTTCATCCAGTTCGCCGGACGCTATGACCGCATGCGCCGCAACCTGCTCGCCATCCTCGGTCGCGAGCGCAGTCTCTCCCTGCAGCGGGCCGTGGAGCTCCTGGCTGAGGCCGGCGTGCACAACCACGACAACCCGCATGTCCCCAGAGCGATGCAGTGGATCCCGCAGGAGGCGCGCGAGCGCATCCGCGCCTGGGAAGAGGCACCGCTGCTCGACGACATTTCGGTGTCGGCAGGATACCGCGCCACGGTGGTGAATCTCGGGCTGGTGGGGCTCGTCTATCAAGAACTGGGTAACCGTGTGGCGGTTTCGGGTCCGGCTCTGGCAACCGACCTCGGCCTCGACCTGCCGAAGCTGGAGCATCTGTGCCGTTGCCTGCTTGGCGAGATGGTGTTTCTTGGGGCGCTGTCGCGCGAGATGCTGCGTTACCACCCGTCGCACCCAAGCTGCCCGGCCACCATCGAGGCGGCTCACTGGGAACGCAGCATGAAGCAGCCGCACGGCTACCCGGTCTCGCCGAGTGGCGGCGAGGCGGTGCTCAACCTGCCCGCGACCGAGGTGCCGGCGGGGATCAAACTGCGCAACGCGTGGCGCAGTCCAGGCGCCGGCGGCACGGGGCCCAGGATCGAGCGGACCTTCCGGCATCTGCTGAAGCGACTTGGGGGAGTTGAACCCGGTCCCGAGCACATGCGCAAGACGCTCGACTTCCTGCTGCAGAACTCGTTCGTCAAGGCGTTTGACCTCTACGGCTACCGTGAACACCGGCTGATGTTGCAGGTCAACGAAGACGTGGTCCGACTGGAGCTGCTCGACGCCCAAACTCGCCGACGCTGCAACGTCTGCAACGCGCCGGCCCCTGGCGCAGCGCTGGGAATGCCCTGTTCGCAGTGTCATGGCACCATCGTGGCCTGGCCCGAAGCAGAGCTGGAGCGCAACCGCATCGTCAGGCGCCTGCGGGGGACAAAGGCAATGCCCCTGTCTGCCGGCGAGCACACCGCTCAGGTGACCAACGCAGACCGGCTGACACTCGAAGACTCCTTCAAGGCACCCGCAGCGACCGCGCCGATGAACGTGCTGGCGTGTTCCCCCACGCTGGAGATGGGCATCGACGTGGGCGGTCTCGAGGCGGTGGCGCTTCGCAACATCCCGCCTCGGCCCGACAACTACGCCCAGCGCGGGGGCCGCGCCGGACGCCGGTCGCGCGTGGGCTTGGTGATCGGTTACGCCCGGAACACACCGCACGACCAGTACTTCTTCGACCATCCTGCCGAGATGATCTCGGGTGAGATCCCTGCCCCCTCGCTGGCGCTGGCAAACCGTGACGCCCTGATCCGGCACATCCACGCCATCGCGTTCGGCCTCGCCGAGCCGGGTCTGGCCGGACGCATGATGGCCTACGTCGGCCCCGACGGCGGCATCAATGAGGCGGCACTGACCGAACTCATCGAGGCCGTAGGGGCACGGTTTCCGGCGGCGGTTGAGATGGCCGTCGAAGCGTTCGGCAAGGCCGTGCTTTCCGAGGCGCGCCTTGACGACGATGCGATCGCCCGGCTGGCCGAAGACCTGCCCGCACGGGTGCGTGATGTCGTGGCCAGGACCGCTCGGCAGGTCATCGAACTGCGGCAGACCGTCGACGTCTTCGCCCGGCTGTTGCAGCGTGGCCAGGCCGCGGCCCGCGCCGCGGAGCTCGTCAGGCGGTTGCTGGGTCTCCCCCGCGAAGGCAGCAGCCAGGCAGGCGAGGCCGATGACCGCGCCGCCGGCTACCCGATGCGGCGCTTCGCCGAGTTCGGCATTCTCCCCGGATATGAGTTCCCCACCGAGCCGGCCGCACTGCGACTCCTGGGGGACTCCCATGAGGAGGAGGCTGTCACGGTGAGCCGGCAGTACGGCCTGGCGCAGTTCCAGCCGGGAGCCCAGGTCTATGCCAGGACCCGGCGGTGGCGGGTCATTGGCGTCGACGAGTCGTCCCCGTGGAATCCGCAGAGTGATGGCCCGTCGTGGTGCTACCGCGTCTGCTTCAAGTGTGGACTCCGCCACCACGTGCAGCGCCCCCGCTGTCCCCGCTGCGGCGATGATACGGTGAGCCGTGAGTGCCCTGCGTACGCGTTCGGAGGCTTCATCGCCAGGCCCGACGAGATGCCTGTCCTGTCTGAGGAGGACCGCATCCCTGCCCGCAACGCCGTCATGCTGTACCCCCAGCGCGATGGCGAGACCGTGAAACGTTGGCTCACCCCCGGCGAGTGGTCTCTGACTCTGACGCGCGAGGAAGAGGTGCTGTGGCTCAATGAGGGACAGCCGCCCTCCAAGGCAGAGGAGGAGCGTGATGCACTCCGCCTGCATAACGACGGCAAGGGATTCCTTCTCTGCCCCGCTTGCGGCCACATGCTGACGGCGCCGCCGGCCGAAGGCAACCGGACCCGGCGCAGGCCGGCCAGCGGTACCGACCAGCGGCAGGCCGACCCGTACGGACACCGCCAAGGGTGCAGCCGGCGCGGAACGCCGCCCGTGCCGCTGGCATTGGCGTGGTCCGCACGAGCGGAGATGCTCCGGTTGCACTTGCCAGTGCCAGCCGCCGCTGAGGCCGCCGACGTCGAGCCGTGGGCGCTGTCGCTGGGCTACGCACTGCGTATCGGGCTTCGGCACGTCTACATGCTTGACGGCAGCGAGATCGAGTTCAACCTGGAGGGCCCGTGGTCTGTCAGCACGCCCCAGGGCACGCTGGGGCACCTGTCGCTGACCTTCATCGACCCGACGGTAGGCGGGACAGGCTTCCTCGAGAGAGCGGCGGGCGAACTCCATCGGGTGGCCCAACGGGCCATAGAGCACCTGCGCCATGGGCAGTGCGAGACCGCCTGCTACCGCTGCCTGAAGACCTACGCCAACCAACGCCACCATGAGAAACTCGCCTGGCCGCTGGCGCTGCCATTCCTGGAAGCGCTGGCAACGGACGCGCCGTCTTCTCGGCCGCTTGCAGTAGGTGACCTGGACGACCCGGGTCCCTGGCTGGAGGCCTATCAGGCCGGCGTAGGCTCACCCCTCGAACTGAAGTTCCTACGGCTCTTCGAGTCCCATGGTTTTGAGCCGCAGAAACAAGTCCCAGTCGCGCCGACCGAGGGAGGGCGCTTCATCTCGGTGGCCGACTTCGCGGTGCCCGAGAGACGGCTCGCGATCTACATCGACGGGGCGGCGGTACATACCGGCCATGTGCTCCGACGCGACAGGTACATCCGTGATCAACTGCGCCAAGGCAGTCCGCCATGGCGAGTGGTGGAGCTTCGCGCAACAGACCTCGCCCGAGGTGGCGCCATGGTGCAGGAACTGAGGCAATGGGCTGAATGATGACAGGCCTCGTGCCGACAAGGAGAACCAGTCCATGCGCTTGCCCGACCAAACGCATTACGGTGCGTCAGTCGGGCTAGACGGAGAGTCTCCCAAACGGCTCTGCCGGGATGGAGACTATCCTTTGCCGGGGGCGGGGGAGGCCGGTATACTGAGGCGGGGTGGGGATGGGGATGAAGGGGGAAGGACTGCCCACGGAGCACACGGAACACGCGGATAGGGACCGACGAAGCGATGAAGAGATGAGGCGATGACGCGCGGTGGAAGGGGGAGAACCACGGATGGACACGAGTGGACGCGGATGGGGAAGGCGGGAAGAGGGCGAG
>JAAYZO010000873.1 GCA_012514865.1 Lentisphaerota bacterium
CCGGCTCTGCCGTCCGCCCGCCGCCCTCAGGGATCCTGCAGCGTCGGCACGCGGCCGTTCAGGGTGCGCGCGTAGCTCGGGTCCCAGGCCATCCCGTAGTCGCGCGCGGCCGGCAGGGGATGCCCCCCGACGCCGTAGGGCTCGCCGACCGCCTGGACGACCTCGCGCAGGGGCTCGAAGCGGCCGGCGATGCCGTCGGCGCTGACGGTGTAGACCATGAAACCCAGGGCCGGATCGCCGTCGGGCCAGCGGCCGGCCCACTGCCCGAAGCTGGTCGACGGGGCGTAGTCGAAGCGGATGCCGTCCGCCACCAGCGCGCGCCGGCAGTGGATATGCCCGGAGATGACCAGGGTCGCACCCGTGGACTGGAAGAGGTCCATCAGGCGGCCCCGGCCGGGCCGGTCGACGCTGAAGTACCAGTCGTGGTAGTGCTCGGGCTGAGTCGGATCCCAGTCCGGCTCGTCCGGACGCTCGACGAAGAGGGCGTAGTGCATGACCCAGATGTGGTGCCGCGCCCGCGGCCGGCGCGCCTGCTCCTCGGCCCAGCGCCAGAAGGCGTCCTCCTCGGGCAGGCCGGAGTTGACGACCATATCGGTGAAGCCCGAGAAACGCACGCCGCGGTGGTCGAAGCTCCACTGCAGGGGCCCGAAGACCTCGGCGAAGTTCCGGAGCTGGGCGCTGGTCACGTTCAGGCCGACGTCGTCGTACTGCTGCGGATTGCGGCGATGGCAGCCCGCGACGCGGATGTGCTTGTTGCCGGTGTCCATGTTGCCGGGGACGACGCGGTACGGCACGCCCAGGCCGTCGAGGTCGGCACGCATCTCCTCCATCTCGAAACGATGCACATTGCCATCGCGCGTGAGGTCTCCGCCGACCAGGAGCACCTCGGGCGCCGCGGCGCGGATCTGCCGTTGTGCCGCCCGCCAGTTCTCGGTCAACTGCGGCAGGTAGCGGAACGACTTCGGCGAGCCGGGCTGCATATCGGCCACATGCACAAATCGCCAGGAATCCATGGCATCCTCCTCGGTCTCCGGCAGACGCCGACAACGCCATCTCATGGCACCGCGCCCCCAGCCGCCATGCCGGCCACCGCGGCCACAGCACCAGGCGGCGACAGCTCGCGTACGAGCACGTGAGTGATGTTGACGCGGGTACGATAGCCGCCGATCGCCACCACCGAGGTCGGCAGCGGCTCGGGATCCTCGTAACGAAGGACCTCGATGCCGCGGACCAGCGCCCGCACCGTGGACCCCACCCGCACCAGCGCCAGGCGGTTGCGCCGCGGGCTGTAGGGCGCATGACCGCCGAGGTAGCGTATCGGGAACCGCGCGTCCTGCTCGACCGCGGCCACCTCGACCCCGGCGCGGTACAGCACCGTGCGCCGGCGGTCCTGGCTGTTGACCTCGAGGCGATAGCCGCCACGGGCATCCTCAGGCAGCCCCAGGCAGAGGACCAGGTTGTCCTGCGCATGATGGACATGACTCGGATTGCGGTCCCAGCCGATCCACTCGGTGTTCTCCTCCGAGTTCATGGCCACCATCACGTCCGGACCGAACGTGGCCTTGTGCCGCAGCAGGCCCTCGCCCTCCAGGGCCTCGAGGCTCACCCAGCTCGAGGCCACGGCGCAGGCGATGCCGCCGTGGTCAATCCAGGGGCCTTCCGCGCGCCAGGCGGTCTCGCGACGATCGAAGACATGGAAGTAGCTCCTGCGGCCGTCGGGCCCGACCGCCTCGCGGGGCACGCGGATCTCGATGTCGTCAAACTCGACCGCGCCGGCAGCGACCTCCAGGACCACCCCGCCGCCCCAGCCGCGCTCCACCGGCACTCCGCGCTCGGCACCCCCATCGACCTGCCAATGCAGGCGCTCGTCGTCAAGCCGCAGCGCCACCTCGTGCCAGCCCTCGGCGCCCAGAGCCGCCATCGGCCCCGACCCCTGGGCACGGCCGTCGCCGCCCTCGAGGCCGAGACGAATGCCCTCGCCGGAGTGCTCGCCCAGGACCAGCGCCGCACGACTGCCCGGCGCCGCCAGGCGCACCCGGAAACGCACCGCGAGGGCGCCCTCGAAGGACTGCCAGAAACGCACGCGCCCCGGCGAACCGCGGCCACGCAGGACGCCGTCATGGACGGCCCAGTGGCCGCCCTCGCTCGTCCACAGGTGGTAATCCGTGCTGTTGCCGACAACACGGACGAACTTCGGCTCGCGACGAAGCTTCTCGGCCTCCGGCGAGGCCGCGATCTGCCG
>JAAYZO010000874.1 GCA_012514865.1 Lentisphaerota bacterium
CATCGTCAAGGGCGAGGCATGGGAGTGGTCCATCGAGGACCTGAACACCTTCGTCTTCCAGCGTAAGGAACCACGCAAGACGCTGCGCCGGAAGGAACAGCAGCCACTAAGTTGACGCGTATGCCCTTCAGGGTGCGTGGTTCGTGGATTCGCGCTTCCGGGGGTCGGGCTGCGCGCGACCCCCGGCTACGATCTGCCACCCCTTCAGGGTGACCGGATGAACTCTACCGCCATCTTCGATCAGCCCTGCGCCCGCCACGGTGGGCGCACCGTGGCGGGCGGTGTGGAATCTCCACCCGGCCCTTGCGCCCAAAGCGTCCCGGCAGTAGCCTCTTCATCAGCACCGACGGGCTGCCGACGGCCGTGCCGTCGCTCGTCCGCCAATCGGATCTTCCGCCCCCGGCCGCTGACGGCCGGCCGCGGCAGATCCGAAGGAGAGAGAGCCATGCCTGAACTGCCTGATCTTCTGGCGCCGGGTGGATCCTGCTCGATCACACCGGATACGGTGGTCGCCGAGAGCTGGACGACCTTCACGATACGGCTCACCATCGGCAAGGGCGGCCTGGTCCCGGAGGACAGCCTCGGGCTGCTCTGCGGCAGCGACACCGACCGCTGGCACTTCCAGTTCGCCTCCAGCATCTGGGGCCAGTACGTGCCCTGGCAGGTCCGCGATCCCGCCGGCGCGAACTACCTCACCGCGCGCGTCCTCGGGCGGCCGGTCGAGCTGCGCCTGAGCGTCGGCGAGGGCGGCCCGCTCAAGGCCTTCCACAACCAGCCCGACCACCTCATCCAGGCGCTGCGAGCCCGCTACCGCTACGTCCTGGAGATCGCCACGCCGCAGGTCGACCTCCCGCCGGGCACGCAGATCGAGGTGACCTGGGGCGACCGGCGCTGGGGCGGCCCGGGCGTGCGCCCCCCCGCCATCGGTCTGCGCTACCACTTCATGCCGTTCCGCTTCTCACGCCTGCCACGCTACGACCGCGACCTGCCCCACCGCCGCGGCGCCTTCGATGCCATGCCGACCATCCGCGTCACCGGCAAGGCAGCCACGCGCTTCCATGTCGTCGGGGTGCCCTTCCTCGGCGTCGGGCAGCCCTTCGACCTGCGGATCGTGGCCATCGACGAGTACGGCAACCGCGACGAGGGCTTCACCGGCGCGGTGACCCTCCACTCCGACGGCGGTCTGGACAACCTCCCGGCGACGGTCGCCTTCACCGCGGCCGACGCCGGCGCGCTTTGCCTCGCGGGCCTCGCCTTCCGCCAGACCGGCGACTGGACGATCACCGTGAGCGACGGCCGCATCCAGGGCCGCTCACCCTACGCCATCGTGACGAAGGAAGCGCCGGCGGAGCAGCTCTACTGGGGCGAGCTGCATGGGCATACCCTCGACTGCGACGGCATCCTGAGCGCACGCGATCACCTCGAGTACGCCCGCCGTACCGCCTGCATGGACTTCGCGGCCCTCAGCGTCCATGCCGAGTACTTCAACGGCAAGCCCGCCTGGGATCGGTACCTGGAAGAGACCACGCGGGCCCACGCGCCCGGACGATTCGTCACCTTCTATGGCTACGAGTGGGCCGGCGAAGGCCACATCAATGCCTACGTCAAGAACGCCGACGAGGCCACGAACCTCTACGGCGAGAACATCCTCTTCGGCGACCACCCGGCGGACGATCCGCCCTTCCGGACGCCGGTCACGACGGAAGCCGAGTTCCTCAGACGCCTCAAGGCCCTCCCCGTCGAGACCCTGGCCGTCTCTCACTACCACAGCCGCTACGCGGACGGTGCCGACGACGCCATCCTCCGCCTCCACGAAGTCTACTCCATGCACCAGCAGAACACCCTGGAGGGGATGTACCGCCGTATCCTCGAGCGCGGCCTCGCCATCGGCGCGGTCGGCGGCTCCGACACCCACCGCTGGCCGATCGGCTTCCTCGGCGGCGACCCGGACGCCCTCTGGCGCCAGCCGGAGGTCATCGACGGCCACGTCGGCAGCCAGTCCATCCAGAAGAAGTGCGGACTCCAGGCGACCCTCGCCGACCGCCTCAGCCGCGATGGCCTCTGGCGCGGCATGTGGCAGCGCCATACCTACGGCACCACCGGCGCGCGGGTCGTCATCGTGATGCGCCTCGGCGAGGCCACCCTGGGCGACCGCGTGAGCCTCCCTGCCGGCAAGGCCCCTGCCCTCACCGTCAAGGTCGCCGGCACCGCACCCCTCACCGACGTGACCATCGTCCGGTTCGCCGACGGCGCCTGGTCGGAGCCCTTCCATGCCCCGGACCTCCGCGGCGACCTGGCCGAGTTCGCCTGGAGCGACCGCGATACCACCGGCAGCGCCCTCTACTTCCTGCGCGTCCAGCAGAGCGACGGCGAGCGCGCCTGGACCAGCCCGATCTGGGTGGACCGCGCCTGAGGCCGACGCGCACGAAAGATCACTCGCCGCCTGTGCTGGAGCGCGAGCGTCCACAGACGCGAATGCGTCCGCGAGCCACGGCAGCGCCGACGGCACCACACCGCGACCTCTTATGCAAGTCCGGTGCAGGCGTGTGGTGACCGAAGCGATGGGCCTCGCGAGGGATCTGAGTCAGGCCTGCGCCCGGGGCGCGGCCGGGCGCGGACGGCGGCGCGATGACAGGCAGGCCCAGCCCAGACCGGCAAGAAGAAGACAGGCCGTCCCCGGTTCCGGGGTGCTCGCCACGCCCTGCGCCACCGACAGCCCGACC
>JAAYZO010000875.1 GCA_012514865.1 Lentisphaerota bacterium
GCCAGGGGCTGCTCGGTCTTGAGGCGTTCCTCGCGTGCATGATCGAAGAGATTCATCGGACCCTGGAGTTCACAACGGCGCCGACTGCGACCGTCGGCCTAATGTAGCCGCGCTGGCGGCCGGCGCACCTCAGGCCGGCGCCGCCGAAAGGGCGCGCTGCGCCGCGGCCAGGGCGCTGAGGTCCTGCAGGCGCTCGCCAAGGCTGGCCGGCGCGATGACCGCATCGTCTGCGGCGTCCGGGAGGGCCAGCCGACGACACTCGCGGCGGACCGCCTCGACCCACGACGGACCGAGGTAGCGCGCCAGACTGCCAAGCACGATCCGGTCGGGATGGAACAGGTCCGCCAGCAACGCACAGACACGGCCCGTCATGGCGGCATTCACCGCCACGACCGCCGCTGCATCCGCGTCGCCGGCCGCCGCCAGGGCCTGGAGCCGCTGCGGCTCCGGCGGCGTCGGCCAGCGCGCGGGGTACTTCCACGACGCGATCCGGCCCAACGACCGCGCCGAACAGAACGCCTCCGCACAGCCGCGGATCCCGAAGGCCTCCGGGCCATCGGGGTCAAGGAGGACATGCCCGATCTCGGGCGAGCGGCCGCGCGCGCCGTAGTACGGCACCCCGTCGATGACCAGGCCGACGCCGAAGCCCGTGGCGCAGGTCAGATACGCCAGCCGGCGCGACCGGCCATGGCCGCCCCACAGGACCTCGGCCAGAGCGCAGGCCGCGGCGTCGTGCTCGACACCCACCGGACAGCCCCAGCGCTCCTCGAGCAGCCGCCGCAGCGCGATGCCGTCCCAGCCCGGCAGGTTCGGCGGGCTGCACACCACCCCCGCGGCGGCGTCGAGCGGCCCACCGATGGCCACACCGACAGCCCGCGGCGGGCCGTGCGGTCCAGCCAGCTCGGCGGCGTACGCGTGGATCTCCGCCAGCATCGCCGAGGGGCCGCGCTCGGCCCGCGAGGGCCAGGCGCGGCGCTCCAGAACCACGCCCGCGGGAGTGCCCGCCAGCACCGCGCACTTGCTGCCGCCGATGTCGAGGCCGAGAAGGTAGCCCCCGGCGGGCCAGACACCGTGGCTGGCGGATGGCGCGTCGGCATTCATCGTCGTGTGGCCCTCTCGGGTGCGTCCGGGCCGCCCGGCCTGACCGCCTCGCGGCGGCGGTGGCGGCCCGCGGTCGTCACGGTCAGCAGCCGACGAAACGCCGCGTCGCGCCGTCCCAGCGCATATGCGGCGTGCGCCGCCGCCAGGCGGCCGGGTCCACACCGATCAGACGCAGGGGATTGTCGAAACCGACCTCGATCATGGCCTCCGGGCTCAGTTGCTCCAGGCTCGCGAGGTGATTCATGCAGTCGGCGAGCAGACTGACCGAGCCGTAAAGCAGCTTCTCGTCGTCGGCCAGGCAGAGGCGGCCATCCTCACGCAGGCGGATGCGCTGGCTGCTGCGCTCGTAGACCCCCGGGGCCATCCCGGAGTACATCACCATGTCGCTGGTCGCCACCAGACGCGCCGGCGGGACCGACTGCAGGAGCATCCGCAGGAAGGGCACCGGCAGGTGCTGCCCATCCGGGATGAAGCAGAGGGTCAGCTCGGGGCAGGCCAGGATGCGGATGAGGATGTTGTCGTGACGGTTCATCTCCGGGCGGCAGCCGTTGCCGAAGTGGGTCACCGCCCGCAGGCCGGCGTCGATGGCCCGGCGCAGGGTCTCGTAGTCGGGATTGGCATGCCCCAGCGAGACCACCGTCTCGTCCGCAACCGCCGCGATGAAGGGCAGCGCCCCCGGCAGCTCCGGCGCCAGAGTCACCAGGCGGATGGCCCCGCCGGCGAGGTCCTGCAGCTTGCGGAACCACTCCAGGTCGGGCGGGATGATGCAGTCGGCATCGTGGGCGCCACGATAGCCATACTCGGGCGAGATGAAGGGCCCCTCGAGATGAATCCCGAGGATGGGGCCCTCCGGACCCTGACGGTCCATCGCCTCGCGAGCATGCCGGACCGTCACCTCGAGGGCCTCGCGACGATGCGTCGTCACGGTCAGCAGAAAGCCGGCCGTGCCGCGCTGACGAAGGCCCTCAGCCGCTCGCAGGATGTCGTCGACTCGCGTCGCGGGATCGAGGAAGTCCACGCCGGCGTAACCATTGACCTGCAGGTCGATCCAGCCGGGAAGATGAGGCGTTGACATGAGCAGGACTCTCGCTGAAGGACCACCGACACACAGACGCACGTGACATCGACACCGGCTGACACGGCCGCCGACGTCGGGACGCCCGCCGGGCAGACCGGCGTCGCCGCTATCACCGTAGCGGCTCACACACGCCCTGTCCACGCCGCGCCGGCGCGGGCGAGTAGGCCCGCGGCACCGCCCGTGGACCGCCCGGGCGCCGGCAGCGCCCGGGGGAGCGCCACTAGGCTCGCGGCGCCCACCTCCGCCCCGCCGGCGGGCCACAAAACCGCGCGCCGCACCCTTGAAACAGACCGCGCCAGGGCTAAGGTATGGGTCGTCGGCAATCCACGACATCGGGGCTGTAGCTCAGTTGGCTAGAGCGATACGTTCGCAACGTATAGGCCAGGGGTTCGAATCCCCTCAGCTCCACCACTCCAAACCCAAGGCGGGCCGGCAGTCACCTACCGGCCCGCCTTTGTCTTTCTGCCCAGCGGCAACGATACTGCCGTCTCTACGGCAGCCCGGGGCTGTTCGAAGATCGCGTCAGCGCCGACCTGGCCACCCTGTTGCATCGGGGTCAGCGTAACTCACCATGCCGGCGCAGAGGATGTTGTGAGATATAACCGGTGATGTTCATGCATGGCTGAAGCTGGAAAAGGCCCGGAATAGGGTCACCTTCCCAGCAAGTCCAGCATCCCCTCGCGCCTGCGTTAGCCTGACCACTTCACGAGCCGCACGGCGGCCCGTGAAGTGGTCAGGCTAGGGAACCTTGCAGAATCACCACGACATGGGCGCAATGTCACCACGGGTCAGCGCGGTTCCATCGCAAATGGGGTTCATCCGGCAACTGCGCACTTCTGGTGAGAACGGAGGGCGTCCGCCTCGCCTGTCCTGGACTCCCCCGGACTGGTCTCGACGAGGGCATCGGGAGGCAGTCCCCGTCAATGGCCTTACCCGTTCTCGAACCCACCAGGCTCCAAGCCAGAAAGTACGCAGTTGCCGGAAGAGCCGGATTCGGTGAAGGCGTCTGGCATACCCTCGATGGCCCTCTCTCCCCGGCGCTCAAGACTCCGCCAGCAGCTCGGGGCGGTGCGTCCGCAGCCAACGTTGCACGTCCGGTCGAAGCTGGCGGACGAACTCGATCAGCTCATCGGCATCAGCCGCCGTGGCGCCGCCAACGTAGTCGTACTCCACGGCATTCCGCTTGGCCCGGCACGCGTCGAGGTAAGCGGCGTCCTCCTTGCGTTCCTCGCCCAGAATCACCGGGAGCGCCTGGAGGGTGCGGTAGTGCGCCATCGCCTTCTCCGGACGATACCCCGAGGCGTACAAAAGGACGGTGCAGAGCTTCAGCGCGGCGTTGTAGGCAATGCCAAAACGCCAGTCGGCCGAGATGCCGCCGCCGGCGTCCGCCAGGTCACGGTCGACGATCGCCAGCAGGTTGCCGAGCTCTTCCCGGCTGGTCTGGTGCGGCCTGAGCCAGCCACTATTGGCCCACTGCTGCAAGCTCATCGGGGCCTCCGGCTAAGAACAGTTTCTCGGCCGCCATGACCGCGGTGACAAAGTGTTCCCCATCCTCCAGTCGGCGCCGGAATTCGGCCGGTGTCATCGCGTGGGGGTTGATCTCCCGGCCAATCTGCCCGCCGACGCCACCCAGGCGACGCGAGAGCTCCCGCAGGCCGACGCTGCCGATCACCAGCAAATCGACGTCACTGCCCGCCTTCTCCTCGCCCCGGGCGACGGAGCCGAACACGAAGGCTACGGCGATACCTTCGGTTCCCAGACCCTGCCGCAGCACCTCCACGATACCGACCGTCCTCGCGACCAGACTGCGCAGGTCCGGGTAAAGCGGGTGGTCGCGGTTGGCAGAGAAGCACGTGCGGTTGCCGTCCTTCTCCTCGCGGACGAGGTCCAGCGCCACCAGCTTGCGCAAGTCCTGCCGCAAGGTGGTGACCGCCAGCCCCGACCGGCGCTCGAGTTCCCGCAGGTGCAACCGCGCACGGTCGCCGCCAAATAGCAGCCGCAGGATCTCGGCGCGGACCCGCGAGCACACCAGTTGAGCGAGCAGGTTCATAGTTGACAGGTCACACCTTACAATTGAGCGGTTCTGCCTAACAATACCGCGACTACCTCAGCCGAGCAACCGCACACTTGGCCCGGGGGCGGCCCCGGCAATCTACGGTCGGCACAGCGCCCTGTGCATCGGGTTCAGCGCAACTTAACATGCCGGCGTAGAAGATGTTGCGAGATATAACCGGCGATGTTCATGCATGACTGAAGCTGGAAAAGGCCCGGAATAGGGTCACCTTCCCAGCAAGTCCAGCATCCCCTCGCGCTTGCGTTAGCCTGACC
>JAAYZO010000876.1 GCA_012514865.1 Lentisphaerota bacterium
AGGCTGAAGGCGCTGTTGTCGCCGAGCATGAAGTACTCGTCGTCGGGGACGGTGAAGGTCTCGTCGGGTCCGGCGAGGAACTCGCTCTGCATGTGGGTATAGCCGTGGTAGCCGCCGTTGCCGCTGTAGATGCGTTCGAAGCCGGGGTCGTCGCTGCTGTCGACGAGTCGGAAGTCGGCGGCGCCGCGTTCGCGGACGAAGAGTCTGCCGTCGCGGATGCGCAGGGTATCGCCGGGCAGTCCGGCCAGGCGTTTGATGTAGAAGCGCCCCATGAGGGCCTCGCCGTTGCCGCGGCGCAGGCCGTCGGTGATGAAGACCATGACATCGCCGCGGCGGGGCTCGGCGAAGGCCAGGTGGGTGCGGTCGACGAAGAGGTGGTCGCCGAGCTCCAGGGCGCCGCGCGCCAGGACGTCGCCGGCCTTCAGGGCGGTGCCGAAGCCATGCAGTTGCATGAGGTACTTACGGACGTCGTCGGGGAGGCCGGGCAGGCGGTAGGTGACATCGCCGACATCGACCAGGCTGAAGGGGAAGAAGGGCACTGCCGGGCGGGCCCGGCGCACGCCATGCAGGTCGATGTAGCCATCCGACTGCACCGTGACATCGACGTAGCGCCGGGTGTAGTTGAGGTAGCCGAAGAAGCGCGTGACCGGGTTGACGCGCAGGGGCTCGGCCTGGGGCACGAAGTGGATCCCGAAGAGGGTCGGCTGCATGCTGCCGGTCGGGATCTTGAAGGGCTGCAGGAACAGCGCCCGGATGCCGAAGGCGAGGCCGAGGGCGACGACGAGCATCTCGAGGTTCTCGCGCAGTCGCGGCCGCGGCCGTCGCGGCAGGCTCACGGCCTCGCCGCTCTGGAAGCGCTCCAGGCAGGCGGCGGCGGCGGCCGGGTCGCCGCCGGTGCGGGCCTGGCGAAGCGTGGCGACGGCCGCCTGCAGGCTGGCGCTGGCGGCCGGCGGGAGGATGTCCTCATCGCGCCGGCGGAGATGCGCGTAGTGCTTCTCCAGATCGCGCAGCTCGGCACGCACCCGGGCCCGGCGGGTGTAGAGCCGGCGCAGTCCCGAGTGCCCGACGACGATGTAGAGCACGAGCAGGTCGAGCAGGACGATCAGCGCGAGGTTCATGACGGCGTCACTCCGTGGCCTTGAGAACCGCCACAAAGGCCTCCTGGGGGATCTGCACCCGGCCGATCTCCTTCATGCGCGCCTTGCCCTCTTTCTGCTTCTCGAGGAGCTTGCGCTTACGGGTGATATCGCCGCCGTAGCACTTGGCGGTGACGTCCTTGCGCAGTTGGCGGACGTCTTCGCGGGCGACGATCTTGCCGCCGACGGCGCCCTGGATGGCGACCTTGAAGAGGTGGGGAGGGATGACCTCCTTGAGGCGTTTGGCGATAAGGCGGGCGCGGAAGGGGGCGCGGTCGACGTGGACGATCGAGGCGAAGGCATCGATCGGCTCGCCGTTGACGAGCATCTCGAGTTTGACCAGGGGGGCCTTCTCGTAGCCGTCGGGCTCGTAGTCCATGCTGCCGTAGCCGCGGGTGACGGTCTTGAGCTTGTCGTAGAAGTCCAGGACGATCTCATGGAGGGGCAGGCGGGCGGTGATCATGATATGGCCGAGGTCGACCGAGTCGGTGTGCTGGCAGACGCCGCGTTTGTCCATGACCAGGGCCATGATGGCCCCGAGGTAGGTGACCGGCGAGATGATCTGGCAGCGGATCATCGGCTCCTCGATATGCTCGATCTCGGTGGGGTCGGGCATGTGGATCGGGTTGTGGATCTCGCGCATGGTGCCATCGCGCAGGTAGACATGGTAGATCACGCTGGGGTAGGTCAGGATGATATCCATGTCGTACTCACGGCGGAGGCGCTCCTGGACGATCTCCATATGCAGGAGTCCGAGGAAGCCGCAGCGGAAGCCGGCGCCGAGGGCGACGGAGCTCTCGGGCTGGGAGACGAAGGCGCTGTCGTTGAGCTGGAGTTTGGCGATGTTGAACTTGAGGGCTTCGTAGTCGCGGGTGTCGATGGGGTAGATGCCGCTGAAGACCATCGGGTGGACCATCTCGAAGCCGGGCAGGGCGGCGTCGCAGGGTCGTCGGGCGGCGGTGACGGTATCGCCGATGCGCACGTCGGCGGGCTCGCGGATGGCGGTGATGACGTAGCCGACCTGCCCCGGCCCGAGCTCCTCGGCGACGCTCATGCCGGGGCTGAAGAAGCCGACCTCCTTGACCTCGGATTCCAGGCCGGTGCTGAACATGCGCACCTTGTCATTGGCGCGGATCGAGCCGCTGACGATGCGCACGTGGGTGACCACGCCGCGGTAGACATCGAACATCGAGTCGAAGACGAGGGCGCGCACGATCTCGTCGGTCGGCGCCGCCGGGGGCGGTATGCGGTGCACCACCGCCTCGAGCAGCTCGGTGATGCCCAGGCCGCTCTTGGCGCTGGCCATGAGGGCCTCCTCGCGCGGGATGGCCAGGAGCTCCTCGAGCTGGGTCAGGCAGGTCTCCACGTCGGCCGCCGGCAGGTCGACCTTGTTGATCACCGGCACCACGGCCAGCTTCTGGCGCATGGCCAGGTTGACATTGGCGACGGTCTGGGCCTGCACGCCCTGCGAGGCATCGACCACCAGGAGGGCGCCCTCGCAGGCCGCCAGGCTGCGGCTGACCTCGTACGAGAAGTCGACGTGTCCGGGGGTGTCGATGAGATTGAGCTGGTAGGTCTCGCCGTCCTGGGCGAGGTAGGTCATGCGCACCGGGTGGCTCTTGATGGTGATGCCGCGTTCCTGCTCGAGGTCCATCGCATCGAGGACCTGGTCGTGGAAGGTGCGCGCGTCGACGGTGCCGGTGTGCAGGAGGAAGCGGTCGGCGAGGGTGCTCTTGCCGTGGTCGATGTGGGCGATGATGCTGAAATTGCGGATGCGGCTGACGGGTAGGGCTGTCATGGGTTCGTTGCGACGATCCTTCAGTGTTTGCTGATTCTGGCCAGGGCCCAGAGCCCACCCAGTTGGTAGAAGAGGTTCGGCAGCCAGATGAGGATCTCCGGGTGAGCCCGGCTGTCGGTCTTGAGGCTGCGGCTGATGAGCATGAAGGCATAGAAGCCGAGGGCGAGGAGGAGGGCCATGAGCAGGCCGACCGAGGTCTCGGAGCGGCGGCTGCGGACGGCGAAGGGTATGCCGATGAAGAGGAAGGCCAGGGGCGACAGCGACATCGACAGCCGCGAGTGCAGCTCGACCAGCAGGGGCGAGACATTCTCGCCCCGTTCGGCATCGAGGTAGAGCCGTCCGAAGAGCATGCCGAGGTCCATGTGTTTGGGCTTGCGGGCGAGTCGTCGCAGGCTGCCGCTCTCGTCGGTGCTCAGCGGCAGGGTGATCTCGCGGGTGGCGAAGCGTCCGGGTGTGGCGCTGAGGCCGTTGGGGCTGGCCGGCTCGACGTCGAGCTGTCCGAAGGTGGCGTCCTGGAGGACCAGTTCGAACGAGCGCTGTTCGGCGTCGGCGCGCAGGCGGCCCTGGCGGGCGGTGATGGTCTGCTGGAGGCGCTGGTCGCGGTCCTGGACGAGGATGTGGATGCCGTGCAGGATATCGCCCTCGCGGCGGTCGACGCGGATATGCAGGCCCTCCAGCTCGATGAAGCTGCCGCTGTCCTGCAGGAGGACCATCGGGCTGATGGCGGCCTGCTCCCAGAGGAGCTGGTCGGCCTCGTACTGGCAGCGCGGCCCCAGGGTGGTGGCGCACCAGAAACAGACCGCGCTGAGTGCGACGCTGATCAGGAGGCCCGGCGCGATGACCTGCCAGAGGCTGACGCCGCAGGCCTTCATCGCCGTGATCTCGTTGTCGGCCGCGAGGTGGCTGAAGACCAGCACCGTGGCGACGAGCATGGCCAGGGGCAGCGAGAAGCGCAGCATGTCCGGCAGGCGCAGCACGAGGAAGCGCCCGAGCACGCCGAGCGAGCCGCCCCGTGCCAGCCAGTCGAAGATCCGGAAGACATGCCCGGCGGCCATGACGAAGGTCAGCACGCCCGCGCCCATCAGCACTGTGGTCAGCAGGAGCCGTGTGACGTAGGCGTTGAGGATCTTCATCAGAAGGACAGGCCGATATTGAAGTGGATGCGGCCGCTGCTGCCCTCGAGGTGGTCCCAGTCGGTCATCACCGGGTAGCCGTACTCCAGGCGTACCGGCAGGACCTTCAACTGCAGGCCGACGCCGACGCTGGCGTTCAGCTCCGAGGGCTTCATCTTGAAGGCATCGGCCCAGACATTGCCGACATCGCCGAAGGTATAGACATACATGAAGTCGCCGACCTCGCGGGCCAGCTCGACGTTGGCCAGGAGGCGCGACTTGCCGCCGATGGGGTCCTCGCCGCTGTCGACCGGGCCGACCTCGCGGTAGTCGAAGCCGCGCAGGCTGTTGGCGCCGCCGGCGAAGTAGCGGTCGAAGATCGCCACCTCGTCACCCGAGAGGTTGTCGGCCACCGCGTACTCGGCATTCAGACGCAGGACGCTCTGGCGGGTGACCGGGAAGAAGGCCGCCATGCGGGTGTCGAGGCGCATGACATTGCTGTAGCTGCCGAGCAGGGGGGTGACCCACTCGGAGTTGGCGCTGAAGCGCGTGCCGCGGCGCGGGAACATGACATTGTCGCGGGTATCGCGGGTGATGCCGTAGGTCAGGCGGTTGGCCCAGTAGGAGCCCTCCTCGGAGGCCAGGGTGCGGTCCAACTCGTCGGTGCCGGGATAGCGCGGCGACGGGTCGAAGTCGTCGAGTTTGACACGGTCGAAGAGGACGCCGTAGGAGTGCCGCCAGAAGGTGCGCAGGGGGCTGGTGAGGTTGATGCCGAGGCCGAGGTCGGTCTGGTCGTACTCGTCGTAGGAGCGCGTGCTGTTGAAGATCTCGACATTGAGGCGCAGGCGGCGTTCGAGGAACCACGGCTCGGTGAAGTCGATACGGAAGTCGCTGGTCTCGGTGCCGAGGCTGAGGCGCAGGCGCAGGCGCTGCCCGGCGCCCTTGGGCGGCCACTCGCCGAAGAGGCGGCTGAGGTAGAAGTTGTTCTCGGCCAGTTCGAGGTAGCCGACGACGCTGTCCTCGGTGGAGAAGCCGGCGCCGACGGAGAAGGTCCCCGTGTGTTTCTCGCTGAGCTGGATGCGCAGGTCCTTGAGGTCATCGCGTTCGGTGGCGACGGGGGTGATCTCGACGGTCTCGAAGTAGTTCAGTTGGCTGAGGCGGTCCTTCGAGGTGCGGATGCGGCTGGCGTCGCCGAGATCTCCGGGGTGGATGGCCAGCTCGCGGCGGACAACGCGGTCCTGGGTGGTCTCGTTGCCGACGATGTGGATGTCGCGGATGCGCGACGGGCTGCCCTCGCGGACGCGGTAGGTCACCGCCACGCTGCGGTCGCTGGCCTGGCGCTCGAGGTCGGAGATGCAGCGCAGGTCGAGGTAGCCGAGCGGCTCGTACTTGCCGCGCAGGGCAGTCAGGTCGGCGCGCTCGGTCGTGGAGCTGAAGACCTCGCCGACGCGCAGGCTCAGGAGGCCCTGGAGTTCCTCACGCGGGAAGCGGCCGCCCTCGACCTCGACGGCGACGCTGCGCACGGTGTAGGGCTGGCCCTCCTGGAGGTTGAACACCAGGGTGACCCAGCGGCCGTTGGGGCTGCGCTGCATGTCGACGCCGCTGACGGTGAAGTCGAGGTAGCCCTTGGTCAGGTAGAGCTCGCGCAGGAGGTCCTTGTCGAGGTCGAGCTGGGGCTCGTTGACGTAGTTGCCGAGGCGGAAGATATAACGCCACCACTGGCGGCGGCTGCGCACGGTCTTCTCGAGGGCGCGCTCGCTGAAGGCGCTGGCGCCGGTGAAGCGCACCGCCTTGAGTTTGGCGCGCGGCTTCTCGTCGATGCTGAAGACGATGTCGACGCCCTGGCCGTCGGCGGTCGGGCGGAAGGCGGTGGTCACGGTGGTGCCGTAGTAGCCGCCGTCATCGTAGCGGTCCATGAGGGCGGCGCGGTCGCGCGCCACCTGGGCCTCGTCGAGCGGGCTGCCGGTGGCGTGGCTGATCAGGCCGCGCAGGCGCCGCTCCTTGTAGACGCGGTTGCCCTCGAAGACGATGGCATTGACCACCGGGGTCGGCTTGACCAGGAAGACGATCAGGACCTGGTCGCCGGCCTGCTCCTGGACTTCGTAGCGCACGTCCTGGAAGGTCCCCAGGCGGTAGAGGCGTTTGACGTCCTCGGAGAGGACGGCCGCATCGAAGGTGGTGCCCGGCAGGCTCTGGACGCTGCCGACGACGAGCTGGCGCAGGGATTCGGGGTCGAGGTCGGGCACCTGGCTGCGCACGACCACATCGCTGATGCGTGCGGCCTGCAGCCAGAAGGCGGTGCCGAGAAGCACGGCCAGGCCCAGGATGCGTGCGGGGCGCTTGCTGTTGTACTGCGGTGCTGCGAGTCCCATGGTGCCGCTCCTCAACTGACCACGCCTGTCTGCGTCTGTCGTTCTCTCTCCGCCATGCCGGCCGGCGGCGGCCGGCCTAGACACTGGGCACGTCCTCATCGGCGATGCGCGAGTGGCTCTCGAAGCGCGTGTAGACGGGCCTGAAGATCAGGTGTGCCAGGCCGGTCTCGCCGTTACGGTTCTTGGCCACGATCAGCTCTGCCTCGACGCCGCGCTGCGCCTTGTCGCGGTCCTGCTGTTCGTCGCGGTCGCGGTGCAGCAGTGCGACCACGTCGGCGTCCTGTTCGATGGCGCCCGACTCGCGCAGATGCGACAGCCGCGGCCGCTGGCCCTGCTGCTCGGCCTGGCGGTTGAGCTGCGCCAGCACCACGATCGGTATGTCCAGCTCCTTGGCCAGTGCCTTGATCGACCCGGAAATGCGGGCCACCTCGTTCTCGCGGTTGGCATTCCGGTTCGAACCGCTGACCTGGATCAACTGCAGGTAGTCGATGAACAGGACGTCGATAGTATAGTCGCGCTTCATGCGCCGCGCCTTGTTGCGCAGTTCGAGAATGTCGATGCCGCCGGTGTCATCGATGACGATCGTCGCTTCGCGCAGGCGCTGGCTGGCGGCCATCAGCTCCTTCCAGCGTGCCGTCGTCATGGCGCCCTCGCGGACCTCCGAGAGGCCGATGCGGGCGTCGCTGCAGAGGAGTCGCAGGACGACCTGGTGGGCCGGCATTTCCAGGCTGAAGAGGCCGACGGCGCGCGGCGGTGTGCCCATGGCGATATTCGCCGCCATGTTCAGGGCCAGGGCCGTCTTGCCGATCGAGGGCCGCGCCGCCACCACCACCATCTCGCCCGGTCGCAGGCCGGTGATGAGCCGGTCGATGTCGTCATAGCCGGTCGAGAGCCCGAGGGCTTCCGATTCGCCCTTCTGCAGTTTCTCGAGGTACTCGACCGCCGGCATCATCAGCTCGGCGACCGTCCGCACGGCGCCGGTCTCGTGGAGGGCCGTGACCGAGAGGATCTCGCGCTCGATGTCGTCGAGGAGGAGCCGGACATCCTCGACCGGCTGGAAGCAGCGCTCGCTGGTGCGCTGGCAGGTGGTGATCAGGCGGCGCAGGACGGCCGTCTGGCGCACGATCTCGGCGTACTGCTCGACGTTGGCCGCGGTGGCCACGGCGGTGCTGACCTGGGCCAGGTAGGCGCGCCCGCCGGCCGCCTCGAGCTGGCCGGCACGCGCCAGGATGTCGGCCAGGGTGATCAGGTCCAGGTCGCCCCGGCCGCCGGCGTCGATCTGCGCCTTGATGGCGCGGTAGATCACCTGATGCTCGGCACGATGGAAGGAGCTCTCGTCGGGCAGACGCAGCACCACCGCGTCGACCGCCGCCGCCGGATCGAGCAGCAGACAGCCCAGAACCGCCATCTCCGCTTCGTGGTTGTGCGGATAGTGGCGCTCGGTCAACGCCGGCGCAGCCGGCGGACTCGAGGAGGTGGTCGACGACGCCATGAAGAGACCCTCAGTCGTCGAGGACCGCCCGGACGGCGCCTCGACCTTCATCGTGCACCATACCCCGACGCGGCCCGATGTCTACCGGACCGGCCGCCAGGAACGATGCGCTGATAACAGACAAAGCCCGGGCCGGCACAGGGCCGGACCGGGCTGTCAACACCGATCGTCACCCGCCAGGCTCAGGCCCGGGTGACCCACACCTTCAACGCGGCCGTGACCTCGTCGTGCAGCTTGATCTCGACGGTGTGCACGCCGAGTTCCTTGATGGGCTCGTCGAGGCGGATGGCCTGGCGCTCGATGTCGATGCCCTGGGTTGCCAGGGCCTCGGCGATCTGCGGCGCCGTCACCGAGCCGTAGAGCTTGTCGTTCTCGCCGGCTTCGGCCTTCAGCTCGACCGAGAGCTTGGCGATCTTCTCGGCCATCGCCTGCGCCACGGCCAGGCGCTCTTCGTGCTCCTTCTGGAGCTGCAGCTTGCGCGCTTCCAGACGGCGCAGGGTGGCGGGCGTCGCCGCCGCCGCCAGCTTGCGGGGCAGGAGGTAGTTACGGGCAAAGCCGTCGGCGACCCGCACGCGGTCACCCAGGCGCCCGACATTCTCCACATCCTCGATCAGGATCAGTTCAACAGCCATCGCGGTACACTCCTTCGGTGCCGGGGACTCTCTCAGGGGACCAGAGCCAGGACGCGGGCACGCTTGATGGCCGCCGAGAGCATCTTCTGGTGCCTGAAGCAGTTGCCCGTGATGCGGCAGGGCAGGATCTTGCCGGCTTCAGTCTGGTACCGCCGCAGCAGCTCCACATCCTTGAAGTCGATGTGGGCGATCTTGTTCTCGCACAGCCGGCAGACCTTCTGCCGGACGACTTTCCTGCGACGCTTTCTCTTGTTCGTGGGACGCATGGCTGCCATGATTGCTCGCTCCTTATCGCGGCATCGTCACTCGTGTGGTGACTGGATCGTCGTGTCTATCGTCTCTCGGCCCGTCGCTCGCCGCGGCCCACGCCGCGGCCGCTCAGAAGGGTATCGTGTCGGGAGTATCAGCGCCGTCCAGGGGCTCGAAGGCCGGCATCGTGTCCGCGCCAGGGTCTGCCGCCGGCGGCTCATCGCGGTCAGCGGCCTGCGGCCGCGCCGGCCGCACCGCCGGTCGCGGCGCGGTCGCCGCCGAGGGTACGCCCCCATCGGACGCGGCCGGCGGACCGATGAACTGGACGCGGTCCGCCATCACCTTCAGGCGCGACCGGCGCTTGCCGGTCTCGCGGTCGTCCCACTGGTCCAGACGAAGGCTGCCGTCAACCAGCGCCGCCGAGCCCTTGCGCAGGTACTGCGCACAGCTCTCCGCCTGGCGGCCCCAGACATCGATATCCACGAAGCAGGTCTCTTCGCGGCTCTCGCCCGAGGCCGTGGTCAGACGGCGATTGACCGCCAGACCCAGGACACAGACAGACGTGCCCTGGGGCGTGCGGCGCAGTTCCGGATCACGCGTCAGATGGCCCAGCAGGATGACCTTGTTCAGCGCTGCCATGACTCACCGCCCGCGGCCACCCCCGCCCATGCCGCCGCCCATGCCGCCGGCATCGCCGTAACCGCCGAAGTCGATGCGGACCGGCGGGGCCAGCTTGGTCGGGTCGCCGCCCTCTTCGAAGAGGAAGATCTCAAGACGCAACACGGTGCTGTTCAGGCGGTAGCGGTCCTTGATCGCGGCCACGCTCTCGGCCGACAGGTCCGCCGCCAGGTCCCAGTAGATGCCGGCTTTGTGCTTGCCGATGGGACGGGCGAAATGCCGACGGCCCAGCGACACGCAACGCTGGACCTTGCCGCCCAGGGACTCCACCAGCTCGCTGGCAGCCTTGGCAAAGGCCTCTCCGCCATCCTCGACCTTCTTCGGATCGAGAATGAACACTGCCTCATAGGTCTTCACGACTCTGTTTCTCCTTGTGTCGTCATGGCACTGTCTGCGGCCGCGGTCCAACCGTTGTAGCGGTTCATGGCTGCTGGCAGCCCGTCGGCGAGGTACAGCCGTACCGCCGCGCTGGCCGCCATCACGCTCTGACCGATCACGGGGACTTCCGCGGCAGTCCAGCCTGCCAGCACATAATCGATGCCGGCGCCGGACTCCGGTCTCCCAATGCCCACGCGGAGACGCGGAAACTGGTCGGTCCCCAGCTCCCGGATGACCGATTCGACCCCCCGGTGCCCGCCGCTGCTGCCGCCCTGGCGAAGGCGAATGCGGCCCAGAGGCAGGTCCAGGCAGTCGTAGATGACCAACACCTGCCCGGGGTCGACCCCGAGCCGCTCGGTCATCACGCTCACGGCGTCGCCGCTGCGGTTCATCCACGTCATCGGCTTGACCAGGTAGATCACCTGATCGCCGACGACGGCGCGCCGCAGCAGCATCTCGGGTGCCGGCGCGGCCAGCGGCACGGCCCCCAGATCCTCGGCCAGCCGGTCCACCACCAGGAAGCCGACGTTGTGTCGGGTTTCCCGATAGTGCCAGCCGGGGTTGCCGAGTCCTGTGATCAGCCGTACGCTCACCGCCACCACCCCGGGACTGCCGCCGTGAGTTCAGCCACCCACGTGGCACGTATGCCAAACAGGCAGGCCGAGAGCCCCCGGCAGCAACACCGGCAACCCTCGACCACGCCCGCTACCGATAGACATCAGGGCTCGCTCAGCCCTTGGCGTCCTTCTTCTCGCCGGCCTTCTTGTCGCCGGCCTTCTTGTCGTCTGTCGCCGCCGCCTCGGCTGCCGGCGCGGCCGCCGCTGCCGTGGTGTCTTCCTTGGCCTCCTCGACCTTGGGCAGGCGCACCTGGAAGACGGCCAGGCCGGCATCGGCCGTGGCCTTGATGCCCTCGGGCATCTGCAGGTCGCGGACATGCAGGGTCGTATCGAGGTCCATCGCGCTGACGTCCACCTCGATGTGCTCCGGCAGGTCGCCCGGCAGACACTCGATCTCGAGCTGGCGGAGGACCTGCTCGAGCTGGCCGCCCGCGGCGGCGCCGCGCGGCACGCCCACGGCCTCGACCGGCACCGTCGCCGTGATCATCTCGTCGGCACGCACCGCCAGGAAGTCGAGGTGCAGCACGCCGGGGTTGATCGGATGGCGCTGCGCCGACTTCAGGATGACCAGGCCGGCCTCAGCGCCATCGGCGCTCAGGCTCATCAGGCCGGGGTGGTGCAGGACCTCCTCGGCGGTCTCCGCGGTCACGGTATAGGCCTTGACCTCGGCGCCGTGGCCATAGACGACGGCAGGGACCTGGCCGCCGCGGCGCAGGCGCCGCGAGGCACTGGTACCGAAGCTGGTTCGCGGCGTTACCGCCACAGTCAGGGTCTTCGTTCTGCTCATGGAACCGCGTTCCTTTTCCTAAGCCCGCCCACGGGCTCTCTCAGCCGTTCACCGGCGATG
>JAAYZO010000877.1 GCA_012514865.1 Lentisphaerota bacterium
GCGGCAAGGTGCACTTCGAGCCCCAGCAGGCCTACCTCGCGGCCCCCAGCCCCGTGGCCGACGGCCAGCGCGCTCTCTCGCCGCGCATCCCGGCCACCGCCGCGAGGCCCTACTACGGCTTTGAGACCGTGCACCTCAGCGAGAACCTCCTCGGCCGTGAGTACATCGACGACCTCCGCCGACGCGCGCCATCGGCGGTCGAGGATGCCCTGAGTCGCCGGACGCTCCCGGCGGCCCTCCACGACGGCACCTGGATCACCGACCAGGCCGTCGGCCTCATCGGCCAGCAGGCCGCCGCCCGCCGGCCGTTTTTCTGCCATGTCTCCTACCACGAGCTGAGCCCGCCATGCTCGACGCCGGCCGAGTTCGCCGGCAGCGTCGACCCGTCCGCCGTGCGTACCCCCGTCCTGGACCCCGCTGACCTGGCCCGGCGGCCGGCGTGGTACCGGCAGTGCTACGAGGGCTACTGCCAACGCGGCCGACAGCCCGACGACGCGGCTCTGCGTCGCGCCATCGCCAGTTGTCACGACCACATGCGTTTCATTGACAGCCAGTTCCAACGCCTGGTGGCGGCCCTGCAGCAGGCCGGCCTGTGGGAGTCGACAGTCGTCCTCTACAGCGCCGACCACGGCCTCAGCCTCTGTGACCACTGGCAGTGGCGCCATGGGCCTTTCCTCTTCGACGAGGTCACGCGCATCCCCATGATCTGGCGTGTCCCCGGCCTGACTCCGTCCGGCCTGGAGGCCGACGGGCTCCTCGATCAGACCGACGTCATGCCGACCCTCCTCGACCTCTGCGGCGTGCCTGTCCCGGACGGCGTCCAGGGCTGCTCACAGCAGCGCCTCCTGCACCAGCCGCGACAGGCCGACGGCAAGGACGTCGTCTTCCTCCAGGAACGCCAGGCGCCCGACCTGGCCGTGCGCGGTGTCGACCCGGCCTCCGTCACCCAGTTCGCGGTGCGCAGCCGCACCCACAAGCTCATCGGCTATCCCGGTGAGGACTTCGGCGAGTTCTACGACCTCGTCGATGACCCCGGCGAGTTCCGCAACCGCTGGGGCGACCCGGCCTGCCGCGAGGCGCAGCGCGCCCTGCAGGACCGCCTCGAGGCGCACCTGGCCACACTCCCCGCCACCTGGCCGGAACGGCACTGGGATTGGTAGCCCGCCGCCGTGGCGGCGCCGGATGCCCCCAGGCGCTCCGGAGAAGGGGATCCCTCTCGCCAAGCCGCCACGCTCGCCAAGGGGTAGAGGGCGAGGACGCCCGTGCGTCGGCGGAGGAGAGCGGGGGGCCGGGAGCTTGGAGCGGGGAGCCCGCGTTGCGAGCCGAGTGGGGCCACGGCTCTCCTTGGGACCGCCACTCTCCCGAGTGGCCCTCCGCGCGCGCCGTCGGCGCGGCCTGCGGCGGTGCCTCCATCGTCCACTCAGTCCACCCAGTCCACTCAGTCCACTCCCGCCGCCAGGGGCTCCGGCTCGTATGCAGGACCGGTGTGCGGTGGTGTCGACGTCGCGGCCGGCTCGTGGACGCGTTCGCGTCTGTGGACACTCGCGCTCCATCACCCGCGGCGAGCCATCGGTCGTCGTGTTCTATCCGGCGCAAGGGGCCGGTGAAGACCCTCGTATGGAACTTGGCGGTGTGGCGCGCACGGCTTTGTCGCAGACTTTCAGCCTGCGATGCGCACCATCTGATGTCCCAGGGCGTTGCCCTGGGCTGACGGATGATGCCCTTTCAGGGCGCCGGAACGGAGTCCCGCGGGGAGGCGTCGTGGGGGATGTTGCGCCCCGCTATGTCCGGCGCCCGTGTGCCGGGGATCTGGCCGTCCCCGAGAGTGGCCCAGGCGTCTCGCCTGTGTCTGCGGCTGTCCTCAGCCGCCCCCCTGGGCGCGCCGAGCGTCGGCTCGGCTTCCTTTGCCGGGCGCCGTCCTCCGGCGCCCGTGCTCGCGCTCGGCGCGCGCGAGCGACTCCCGAGGAGGCCGGCCGCCGAGCCGCGTGACCGCAAACCCCGTCCGTGTCGGTCCGTGTTCGTCAGTGTTTGTCCGTGTCCCGAGCCCCGTGGCCACGCTGTCGCGGCCACGGCACCCGCCGGCGTGACGGGCGAGCCCTCACGGGCGCTGGAGCAGGCTCGGGTCGTAGTCGTCCGGGGCTTCGTAGCCGAGGAGATTCAGGCAGGTCGCCGCCAGGCTGCTGATGCCCAGGCCGGTGCGCAGCGTCGGCGCGTACTCGCCGGCGCTGGCCGGGTCGAAGATCAGGCAGGGCACCGGGTTCAGCGAGTGGGCCGTCTTGACCTTGGGGATGCCGTTCTCGACCTTGACGGCGCCGGTCTTCTTCTCGTGCTCGAGCATGTCATCGGCGTTGCCGTGGTCGGCGCTGACGACCATGACACCGCCGGCGGCGCGGACGGCCTTGAGGATGCGTGCAAGGCAGAGGTCGACGGTCTCGACGGCGATCTGGGCGGCCTGGTAGACGCCGGTGTGGCCGACCATATCGCCGTTGGGGAAGTTAATGCGGATGAAGTCGAAGCGGCCTGAGCCGATGGCCTCGAGGACGCGGTCGGTGATCTCTGCGGCCTTCATCCACGGGCGCTGTTCGAAGGGCAGGATATCCGAGGTGATCTCGACGTACTCCTCGAGGCTGGCGTCGATGTACCCCGAGTTGTTGCCATTGAAGAAGTAGGTGACATGGCCGAACTTCTGGGTCTCGCTGATGGCCAGCGAGCGCACGCCGCTGGCGCAGAGGAACTGGCCGACGGTGCGGTCGATGGCCGGCGGTGCGACCAGGTAGCGTCGGGGCACGTGCTGGTCGCCGTCGTACTCCATCATGCCGGCGTAGACCACCTGCGGGCGCCGGCCGCGGTCGAAGGCGGTGAACTCGTCGGCCTCGAAGGCGGCCGTGATCTCCAGGGAGCGGTCGCCGCGGAAGTTGAAGAACACCACCGAGTCGCCATCCTGGATGCGCCCGACCGGCTCGCCGTCGGCGGCGATGACGAAGGCCGGCAGGTCCTGGTCGATGGCGTGCGTCTCGGCGCGCAGGGTCTCGACAGCCTCACGGGCCGAGGCGAAGGCGCGCCCCTTGCCCTGCACATGCGTCTCCCAGCCGCGCCGGACCATGTCCCAGTTGGCCTGGTAGCGATCCATGGTGATGGCCATGCGGCCGCCGCCGGAGGCGATGCGGGCGTCGAAGCCATCGCCGTTCAGTTCCGCCAGGAAGGCCTCGAAGGGGTCGACGTACTCCAGGGCGCTGGTCTCGCCGACGTCGCGGCCATCGAGGAGGATATGCACCCGCACCCGTGACACGCCCTCGGCCTTGGCGCGCCGGATCATGGCCTTGAGGTGGTCGATATGGCTATGCACATTGCCGTCGGAGAAGAGCCCGAGGAAGTGCAGGGTCGAGGCGCGCTCGACGCAGTTGCCGCGGACCTCCTGCCAGGCCTTGCCCTCGAACAGCGCGCCGCTCTCCAGCGAGCGGTTCACCAGCATGGCGCCCTGCGCGAAGACGCGGCCGGCGCCGATGGCGTTGTGGCCGACCTCGCTGTTGCCCATATCCTCGTCCGAGGGCAGCCCGACGGCCTTGCCGTGGGCCTTCAGCGGGGTGTTCGGGCAGTGCGCGTGCAGCCAGTCCAGGGTCGGGGTCAGGGCCGACCGCACGGCGTCGCCCTGCTCGTAGGCGCCGTAGCCGACGCCGTCCATGATCACCAGCACCAGCGGTCCCGGCCGGCCCTTGAACCACGTCGCCTTCCTGAGCGTCTCTGCCATCGGGGAACTCCTTGCCATCCCGGCGTCGCCGGGCGGTTTTGCTGCCTTGTCTTGCGCCGTCGCCGGCTCGGCCTGGCGGGCGTCACAACGTAGTGTCGCCGAGGCCCTCCGTCCATCGGTCCGGGGCCATGCTCCTGGCTGATTGGAGGTCCGGTTCCGGCACCCCCTTCAGGGTGCGTGGTTTGTGGGTCCGTGTGTCTGGGGGTCGTGCTCTCGCGCGATCTCGCGGCTACGATCTGGCATCCCTCCGGGAGGCGCCGGCCGCGCATCCGCGGCTCCGGTGGTCGCTCGGCGGCCGGCGAGGAAGGCACCGCCCGAAGCCGGCCGCTCCATACGGATCTCCGCCAGACCGGCTCTGCCGGGGTGGCGGAGATCCCTCAGGCGATCATCTCCAGGGCCATCTTGCCCTCTTTGGGGCTGACGTCGCGCACCCGCACCAGGACGCGCTGGCCGAGCCTGACGGTGCCGCGGGTGAAGAGGACGCCGCGTTCGAAGATGCCGTCGAGTTCGGCCAGGACGAAGCGCCCGTCCTGGGTGACCACGACCGCTTCGCGTTCGCTGCCGAGAAGCTCCTGGCGAACGTACTCGAGCAGCCATGTCTTGCGTGCCTCGCGCTCCAGGGCGCGGTTCTGCTGGCTGGTGCGCTCGACCGCGTCGAGGACCTCGAGAAGCTCGACCTGCGAGTAGGGGAAGGGCCGGCCCTCGACGTGGGCGTTGAGCTGGCGGGCCAGGACCAGGTCGGCGTAGCGCCGCAGCGGCGAGCTGATCTGGGTGTACAGCTCCAGGCCCAGGCCGGCGTGCGCCTGCGGGATCGTGCTCAGGCGCGTCCGCTTGAGCTTGCGGATCTGACGCTCGAACTCGACCGGGTCGTACTGATGCAGGCTCTGCACCGGCGCCGAGGGCGGGTCCTGAACCCGGTAGATCACCGGGATGTCGTGCCGCAGCGAGTACTCGGCCGTCAGCCGGTTGGCCAGGACCATCATCTCGCTGACCAGTCGCCGCGCCGGCGAGAGCGGGTCGAGGACCTTGACCGTCACCCGGCCGGCCTTCACCAGGATCTTCGTCTCCGGGCGCGCCAGGGTGAAGCCGCCGGCCGCCTCGCGTGCCGCGGTCAGGCCCTCGCCGAGGGCCCGCAGTCGGCGCAGAGCCACGGCGAGGCCGCTGTCCTCGCCGCCGGCCAGGATGGCGTCGGCCTGGTCATAGGTCAGGCGGTGGTCGATGCGCACCTGCGAGCCGGCGAAGGACCACTCCTCGAGGGAGCCGTCGGCGGCGAAGACCACCCGGAAGCTGAGGGCCGCTCGCAGCTCGCCGGCCGCCAGGCTGGCCAGGTTGCAGCCGAGGCGCTCGGGGAACATGGTCACGGTCGTCGTCGGCAGGTAGAGCGACAGCGGACGGTCCATCGCGGCCTGGTCCAGGATGTCGCCCTTGGTCACGAAATGCGCCGGGTCGGCGATGTGGATGCCGACGATGGTCCGCTCGCCGTCGAAGGCCACCGAGAGGGCGTCGTCGATCTCGCGGGTGTCCTCGTCGTCGATGCTGAAGGTCTCGGCGGCGCTGAGGTCATGGCGCCGGGCGTCGACCTGGTACGGCTCCAGGGCCTCTGCCTGGGCCAGCACCGCGACCGAGAAGCCGGCGTGGATGCCATTGACGAGGAGGAATGGGTCGGCATCGGCCGGGAGGCTGCCGGTGCGCGTCAGCAGCTCCAGGGCCACCTGGCGGGTGGTGCGGCGGCTGCCGGCGACCTCGGCCAGGCTGTTGACCGCCTCGGAGTTGTGTCCTGCCAGGAGGTAGTCGCGCGTCTGCCGCACGAAGTCCTGCAGGTCCTCCGGGACCGCCAGGCGCTCCGGGCTGGTGCGGCCGGTGACCTCGCGCAGCCAGGCCAGGGCCTTCTCGCGGATCTGGGCACGCTGCGCCCGGCGCTCCTTCAGCGCCTCGACCTCGGCCGCCTCGGCGGCGCTGCGCACGCTGAACTCCAGGCCCTGCCGGCGGAAGCGCACCGGGTCGGCCACCAGGCAGCGCGCCAGGGCCGAGAGGTGGGCCGGCGTGGCGTCGCCAAAGTACTCGCGGGCCATGTCGGCCAGGGGCACCGCCTGGCCGGCCAGGGGCTGCAGGCTCTCCCAGAGCAGCTCGACATCGACGTCGGCCATGGCCGCCTCGAGGCGCGTCTGCAGGGCCTGCAGGTCGCGGGCCGGGTCACTCCCGGCGACGCCGTGGACCGCCACCACCTGGCGTTCGGTGGCACGCTCGTGACGGCCACCCGCCACCAGGACCTGCAGGCGGTTCTGCTGCTGGCGCAGGACCACCCCCAGGACCGGGGTGTTGCTGCCGAGGTAGTCAATGATGCGGTTCTCTAGATCCATGCAAGGACAAACCCTGATTCGCGACTGCTGGGGACAGGCCCGCCGACGCACGGCCGTCGCCACGGCACGTCAGGGCTCCCGATCACCGCGGCGACAGGCGCCGTCGGCCCGGTGCTTCACAGCTCGTAGTAGGTGTAGCCGCGCAGGCCGTTCTGGTAGACCTCGAGGATCTCGCGGCGGTCGCGCGGGGTGATCACGCCGGAGCGCACCGCCCGCTCGGCCTTGAGGCGCATCATGTCCGCCATCAGCTTCGGGTCGTACTCGACGTAGGCCAGGACGTCGGCGACGCTGTCACCCTCGATCTCACGCGAGAACTCGACCTCGCCGTCGCCGTTGCAGCGCACCGTGACGACATGCGTGTCGCCGAGCAGGTTGTGCAGATCCCCCAGGGTCTCCTGGTAGGCGCCGACCAGGAAGGCCCCCAGGACGTAGTCCTCGCCGGCCTTGAGCGGGTGCAGCGGCAGGCTGCCCTTGACGTCGTGAAGGTCAATGAAGCGGTCGATCTTGCCATCGCAGTCGCAGGTGATATCCGAGAGGATGGCCTGACGCGTCGGGCGTTCGCCGAGGCGGTGGATCGGCATGATCGGGAAGAGCTGGTCGATCGCCCAGGCGTCGGGGAGGCTCTGGAAGACGCTGAAGTTGGCGTAGTAGATGTCGGTCAGAGCATCCGCCAGACCGGCCAGCTCCTCGGGCACATAGCGGCGGTTCGGCACCAGCCCGCCGATCTCCGAGAGGATCGTCCAGAAGAGCTGTTCGGCCACGGCACGCTGGCGCAGCGAGATGCCGCCATGCTCGAAACGGGCCCGCACCTCGTCGCGGTAGTACAGCAGGTCGTGCAGGCACTCCTGCGCGTTCTTCACCGTCAGGTCGTCGCGGACCTGCATCATGTTCTTCAGCAGCTCGTGCTCCTCGTGGGGCTCGTTGCCGGTTCGCGGAGAGATTCGGAATTCGTTGGTGTCAAGGATGTTGAAGATGAGCACCGAGTAGTACGCCACGAGCGCCCGCCCGGACTCGCTGATGAGCGTCGGGTGCGGTATGCCCTGCTCGTCGCAGGTGCTCATGACCACCTCGACGATATCCGAGCAGTACTCGCTGATGGTGTAGTTGCGGCTGCTGCCGAAGTTGGTGTGCGAGCCGTCGTAGTCGACGGCCAGGCCGCCGCCGACGTCCAGCAGACCCATCGGAGCGCCCTCCTGGACCAGCCCGTTGTAGACCCGGCAGGCCTCGCCGACGCCGCGCCGGATGTCGCGGATGTTCGGCAACTGGGATCCCAGGTGGTAGTGCAGGAGCTGCAGGCAGTCGAGCATCTCGGCCTGGCGCAGTTGGTCGACCACATCGATGAGCTGCGCCGCGTTCAGCCCGAAGACACTGCGGTCGCCGCCGGAGTCGTTCCAGTGGCCGCTTGCCCGCGTCGTCGGCTTCATGCGCACCCCGATGCGCGGCCGGACACCCAGCGCCGCCGCCCGTCGCAGGATCAGCGGCAGCTCGCCGGGCATCTCCAGGACCAGGACCGTGCGTACGCCCATCTTCTGGCCGTACAGGGCCAGGTCCACGAACTCCTCGTCCTTGTAGCCATTGCAGACCAGGAAGGCCTCCGGGTCGTCGAGGTACGCCAGGGCCGCGATCAGCTCGGCCTTGCTGCCGGCCTCCAGGCCGTGGTGGTAGCGCTTGCCGAACCGCGTGATCTCCTCGATCACCTGCTGCTGCTGGTTGACCTTGATCGGGTACACGCCGCGGTACTCGCCGCGGTAGCCGGCATCGCGGATGGCGTTCTGGAACTCGGTGTTGACCATGGCGATGCGGGTGTCGAGGATGTCGCCGAAGCGCAACAGCACCGGCAGGCCCAGCCCGCGCGCCTTCAGGCCCGCCACCACGTCCATCAGGCTGATGGTGCAGGTGCCTTCTTCGCCCTGCAGCGTGACCTCGACCTCGCCGCTCTCGGTGTTGACACCGTAGTAGCCCGAGCCCCACTCACGGATACCATAGAGATCCGCCGACCTCTCGCAGGTCCAGCGCTCAATGGAGGATGTCCTGGTAGGCATTGACGTCCTGAACTCCAAAGCGGCCCCGCCCGTCGACGCGACGGCTGCCGCTGCTGCATTGCCTTCCTGCGGCCGCCGTCTTCCCGTTACGGCGGCCGTGCCGTCTCGTCATGGCCTCTTGCCAACCTTGGCGCCGGGACCTGCCGGGGCTGGCGCTGCGCCCATGGCGCCGAGCGCCCCTCGGCCGTAGCGCCGGCATGACGCATCGCGCCGTGACGCGATGCCGCCGTCTGTTCCGCCGGGTGCGCCGCGCCGGTCACACCCCCGACGCCAGCAGCGCGCGGGAGGTCCAGGGGCGGCGCCGCGGA